>CAZZEC010000106.1:0-20544 GCA_964652565.1 uncultured Bacteroidia bacterium | reverse complement strand
TTGTATGGAAAAAAATGGAAACGGGTAACTGGCAAGTACTATTGGATTCGAATGTGTAAGGGTATATTCAATCCATGTTGACATACATTCTCCATCCTACAGATATCGGCGAGCCTCCGTTTCCTCCAATATTCGGCGCACTGGCAAATGCCCGATACCGAGCTACTGGAAAGCGAGTGTATGACCAACCTTTTCAAATTGAAAAGGATACTTAAAGAGGAATGGAAACATCCTTAATCTTAATATAATCTATACTCAGACATCATCAATTACGCAGATAAAAGCGAAAAAATTTAGGCTTGTTATATGTGTTTATGTACTTTTAATACGTGTGGATGTAATTCAAGCGAATTAAAGATTATATCATAAATCAAAACATGCCCCTTATGAAGAAGCCTATTCTGAGACGAGACTTTATAAAAACAGGCCTATTTTCGGGTGCTGCACTATCTGCAGGGATGACTGCATGTAAAACTGAATCTACGGATGAAACCGAAACTTTCAACTATCGACATCATCCCTTAGATGGCATTACCAGAGAAAATATTAAGGTAACAGATGTTAAAGTTACCTTACTCTCGGCTGAAGTACCTGAAGAAGAACAATGGTACTTAGATTGGATACCAGAAAGATATCGTTGTTGGAAAACGGATAGCATACTTGTAGAGGTCTTTACGGATGTAGGAATTAAGGGAGTCGGTGGATGTACACAGTATGGGGTACCCCATGAAGTCATCAAATATATAAATACGATCATCAAGCCTGCGTTGATTGGTCAAAATCCGTTTGACATAGAGTTTTTAACTGCCGGGGTTTTACGACGAGGCCCTATGGTGGGTTGGGCGGGTGTCGATTGTGCACTTTGGGATATCATCGGTAAGGCAAAAGAGATGCCTGTATACAAACTGCTCGCCACAGACCACGAAGCCCCTGATAGCGTGCCTGTCTATGCAAGTGCAGGAGAAATGTATGAAGGAAAAGGAGACTCATGGCCCAATAATCTGATCGAAGAGGCCTTAAGACTCAAAGAAAAGGGATTTAAGGCCTATAAATTTCGTCCTGGAACACATTGGTCTGTAAGTGGTATGACTATGTCCAATTATATCGAAGGAGTTTGGAAAATCCGAGAGGCTGTAGGCCCTGATTTTGGGTTGATACAGGAGTGCAATGCACAGTGGAATATAGATCAGGCCTTGCAGTTTATTCCTGAAGCTGAACAAATGAATATGATCTGGATTGAAGATCCCGTAGCTCGTTTGGGAGAACAGGCGAAACAAAATTACATCCATATACGCGAGGCATTGGATAAGGTAAAACTGTCCTATGGAGGAGATGTCATGGATAATCGCTTTGAATACAAAGAATGGATAGATCGCCAGGCCATGGATATTGTACAACCGGATGCGGGGGTGATGGGATTAACTGAATCGTGGTATGTCTCAAGAATGGCACACCTTCAAGGTCAGGTTTGTGCTCCTCATAATTGGCATGGTGCCCTACTTACCATGGCCAATTTGAGTCTGGCAGCAGGAATTCCCAATTTAATCATGCTGGAGGTCAACCAAACGTATAACCCTCTTCGAACGGATCTATTAAAAGAACCCTTCGTAATCAAAGACGGTATGATGGAATTACCTAAAGGCCCCGGATTTGGCGTAGAAGTAATTGACGAACCAGCTAAAAAGTTCCCCTATATACCTGGAGAGTATGATAAACCTAAGCCTTCTTGAGGCTGTATAATAGGTGATAATTGTAGGAACACTCAGTATCGTTTCTGCCCTTTGGGGGCCATAGATGTACTAGGGGTCAAGAGGATCAAGTGAATCTCGATGTAGTGCGTTAATCTGTGGAAGCCATTCTACGTCATGTTTATTTAGGCGTTCCGATAAAGTAAAGGGAATATATCCCAACTCACGTAGACATCTCTCATCCAGCCCCATATCAGTTATATAATAACTCTGATATTTGCTGGTAGTAACAAGCGCCTTTTTTTCAGCGGGGATACCATATTGGTAGATCATACGAGCTGTATTGCGAAAATTAGTGGTAGTATGTCGTGCGTGTGGATCGATCAGGATCGCATGCCCGGGAATCTGGTGTCGCTCCATTAAATCACGTTTCATTTCTAAGGCTTCACAGTAACGTGTCTGAAAGGGATGTACATATCCTCCAGAGACCACAATAATTGGAGCAAGACCTGCATGATAGCGTGCAGCACCCAAAGTATTCCGTATTTTTTCTGCCGGGCTTAAACGTACGTGAGAATATATAGGACTACGTCCAGGGATAAGGATAAGTGAGTAGGTATATTCATCCCACTTAATATTGGGAATACGTTCTACTGCAGCTCGATTTTCCAGGGCATGTAATGGCTCGAAACGTGCGGCCTCGTCTCTATGATTGATATCAAGCAACCCCTTGGCAAATGCCAGGCTTGGTTGGAAAAAGAGTTCCATTTCTCTGGCTTGTTCACTGAGTAAGCCTCCCAAATTGTCGATTAGCCGCTTGTAAAATGTGCTATTCACTACATATGTAGCTGAGTCAATATGTGGATATCGCTGTGATCCACCAAGTGCATATACATCAATGATATAATTCATTCCCTCTGCTGCATCTTGCCAGGTAGCTTGTAGCAGTTCACTGTCCGACATTTCAGTAAGAAATTGAAAATACCCAGAGGGTCGCATATGGTGGGTTACCATGGCTCGAAGAGCTTCACTTTCATTCCACATGCTGTTTAAAATATCCAGTATTGCTTTTACTTCAGTTGTGTCCCACTTACAAGCAGCAGTATAACATGGTATATCGTATTGACACGTATCAGCTGCTTGTAGTAGTGCCTTTCTTTTATACTCAAAAATAGCTTTCAGTTGTTCGTTTTCTCGTATAGCATCCCTAACTTCTGGTAGGTATTCCATGAGGGTAAGCAAATAAAAGTTTTTATCCTGAACCAGGTCTCCACTGGTAATTACCTGGTAGTGTGGATCAAATCCATCTTTTGTCTGACCCATCGTTGAAGAGAGCTCTACACTTAGTAGAATTGTGATGCTCATGGGCAGCCAGGCGGGAAAAAACAATTTATAGATTTGAAGGAATTGGAATTTAGATAGATACTTCATTTTGTGTAGTGATTCATAAAATCAATTGGGTAGTAATAACGCGCAGTGCGGTTACACCAGTTTTACACTTGAATGAACAAACGATAAACTTTTAACTTAGTACCAACGCCCTTTGACCTTAAAAATCCGTGAAATATTAAATCCTACATGGACATCGCTATTTCCCCAGGCTCCAGTAGTTTCTGCTATGAAAAATTTCTCGATCATTCCTCTGGAATTAGTGAGGTGTACTTGAAATACATGTCCACCCGTAATGATATCCAAGCCTAGAGACATGGAAGGATTGTGATCTTTGAGTATTTCCTGAGATAAGGGAGGATGCAATTCAAAGACAAACGATAGGTTTTTACTAATCACGAATTTTGTAGCAACCCCCAACGATAACACATCGTGTGGGATAGAATCATTTTCTACATAATTTCTGTGTACCAATCCAGGCATGAGTTGCCAGGAAAAGCGTTCTCCAATTTTACCACCAATGAGGAATTGGTAGGCATAAAACAGTCGGGAGCTTTGGAAAGCACTCCGAACAGGATCGTTATCTCTCAATGTTCTATAAGCTACCGTAGATAGAAAGGTGGCTGCAAAAGGCATTCCTCCTCCCCCTTTTGATTGTCTGAAAAATCGTATTTTTACAAATCCATCATAGGTCTTTTCTAGAGAGCTCCTCCCTACCCCAACCATAAATCCATCCCACAATGAATATTCCAGTCCTAACCGTATGGTAGCCTGATCGAGTCCAAAGAAATCATAGCCCCCTCGATTGACTCTACCAAATCGATGTGAGATCAGCATTTCCAATTCTCCTGTTTTTCTCGTTTCCAATGAATGCCCATTTACAATCCGGGTTCCGGTAAAAATACCCGTAAAATGATCGTACTGAGCGATGGTTGGAATAGAAGTAGTGAGAGCAATGACGACAAGTAACCATTGTAACATATAATTTCTCATCAGATAATTTTTCAATTGTTTTCTGCTCCGGAACTGATCCATATATCAATCTGTTGAATCGCACAATCGGGAATTTTAGCACCGTCAGGAGGCATGATACTAAAGGCAGGATTGTGTTCTATGGCCCCTAGCAAGCTACCATTATTGGATACTTGTAAGACCCCCGAATGCGTATCTAACACGATACCTCCAAAAGCATGTTCCGTGTCATGGCATCCGTTGCAATATTCATCCATTACGGACAAAATATCTGCAGTAAAAGAAAGGGAATCTGTATTGCAGGGGGTAGGTGCTTCGCGGAAATCATCTCCCACATCATAAAAGCAACCACTTAAGCTACATAGGCAAACCCCAAACAATATCATTGAAGGCGTTGATAACCAATTGAAACAAAACCTGAATAGAAGAACTAAATATTTGACAAAATCACGCCTAATCATTCGGTGTCCCTTTTGCTATCCAAAGCTCAAATTGTATGCTATCACAAGTTGTCACTCTCGGATTATTGATAAATCCACCATGAAGTGCCATATCTTTGATAACTTGATATTGTGTAAAATCGAGACCTGCTGCGGGTTCAGGCGGTAAATGACAGGAGAGACAGCTAGTGGTGATCAAGGGCTTGATGGTACTGGTATACCCTACTTCCAGCGTATCGCAGGCTTGATCACAAGAAGTGTTTTTAGCACCTTGAGATATCCATGCAAGTATGCTTTCCTGTTTTGCTTCTGAAAGCGGTACATAGGGTTCAGGTGGCATTTGCATTTCAGTAAGTACATCTTCACCCTGGTTTCTATTTTCTTCAGAAAGCACTTGATACAACAAACTATGTGATGGAGTATTTAAATTAATAATATCACTTTCCATCAAGTCTGTATAAGATGTCAATTGTATCCCTCTAGCTTGAGTTTCTCCATCATGACACCCAGAATTGGTACAGTTGGCTAGCAATACGGGGAACACTTCCTGTTCAAAATATACAATATCTTCATCACAAATCTGTGGCGGGACACTCGTAGCTACTACGAAATCCTCTTCTGTGTGTACACATGAACATAGAATCAAACAAACTATAGCGGCGCTTAATAAGAAGGTACCTTTACGGCAATTACTACATGTTATCATACTGTATCATTTCGTTGTTGACACACCAAAAGTAATAAGGATAAGTATATGTCATCGCATAAAAATGTTATATGCGTGTAATATATTTACGGGGGAACATTTCTTGTTATTTAGAAGGTATCAGTGTTAAGGTTTAACCTTCTTTATAGGTTAAATACAACTACTTTTCTTGAAGTTTATGGGTTTTGTTTAACTTTTTAAGGAGAAAACTTAAAGGTAAGAAGATGCTATCTTTTGTTGTGTAAATCCATTTAATGCACGGTATACATCATCCGTTATAGCTCGTCCAAATCCCACGAGTTTATCTTGGTAATAGACCGTAACGAATATGCATAAATTCTCAATCAACAGCTTTGTATCCTCAAGTTCTCTTTCATTTGCCCAGTCAGTTTGGGAAAATAATTCCAGAAGTTCAGACTCTGAAGGTAGTTTATGAGTATTAATTGTATATTCTATCTTAAGTGAATTTAATAATTAATGAAACGTATGTGTTCAACAGGAGAAGACTATTTTATGTAATCGTTTTTCTCCCCACCTTTACAAATACTTCGTTATCTTGAACTATTAACATTCTATTATGAAAAAGCCCATTTATCTCATAGGTTTATTCGCACTATTTCTCATTGCCAGCTGCACTACAAAAGAACAAGAGGTACCTTCCCAAAAAGTAATACAAATAGATCCTAAACAGGAGACCAATCAATTCCTTCCTGAACTCACTGTTCATTCCATGATACCCTTGGAGTCGAATGATTCTTCTTTAATCGCAAATATTAGGACTATTGAATATTTTAAAGATAAGTTCTACATCATCAATTTTATCACTATAACAAATGGGTCATTGCTCGCATTTTCAAAAGATGGAAAGTTTATCAATAAGACTTTAAGCGGTAAAGGACCTGGGGAAAATGTAGATCCCTTTGCACTATTTATTGATAGAAAGGAAGGAAAAATACATTTGTATGATCAACGGGGAGGAAAAATAAATATTTATGACTCATCCTTGAATTATCTTGAACATAAAAGAGTTGAAGGAGTACCATTGTCGAACTTTGCAATCCTTGATAACCAGGATATTTTGATTAGCACACATTATTATCGCGATTATGTATTTAAAATATACACCCCAAACCTGGATTCGCTCAAGCATCAATTCGTTGAGGATTGGGATTATAATTGGGGAGCAGGAGTTGAACGGGCTATCAGTACCCTGCACCGAACCTTATTAATCTCACCGTATGACTACAATGTTTATGAACTTATAGGGGATACTATCAAAAGTGTTCTTTACATTGATGTAGGGGATAATAAAATAACCCGGACTGATGTAGAAGAAAATGACATATCAAAAGTAATTGATTTAAGAAGATCTGGAGAAAGAGTTTCTTCACCCTACAATATTGCTGAGAGCAATAATTTTCTTTCATTTTCTATATATCATGATGAAAATAAGAATTACCTATACTCATTTAAATCAGATAATATCTATCTATTAAATGAGTATTTTGATATAGGTATGATTCCTGAGTGTAAAGTTAGCGGAGTAATTGAAGATGATATGTTTTACGCCCTTGTTATGCCTGAAGCCTTAATGGAATTTCAACAGAATTACAACCAGACGGAATTTGACGACATAGAGGTTTCAGACAATCAGAATCCGTTTATATTAACATTTAGTATATCAGAATAAACCTAATAGGTACATGAGCCAACCAAGGGCTGGGATACCCCATGTATTCCTAAAAGGCATCGATAAACCATGATTAGTCCATTGTACACTTCTGTACTACTGTAAAGCTTTATAATTTAACTTAAATCGGATATGACAGATTACTCCTCTGAGGTATGACTGGTATTAGAATTATCAATGTCTAGTAATTCTGCATGACATCTTCCATCAATATATCATTCATTGTGTCAAGCATCATATCAATGTTAGACTTTGAAATACACATTGGAGGCTTTATCTTTAATACATTGTGATCTGGCCCATCTGTGCTCATAAGAATGCCAAAATCCCTCATACGATTTGCCAGGTAAGCAGCTTGATGAGGAAGGGGAAGTAGCCCCTTGTTTTCATTTACTAATTCAATACCTACAAATAAGCCATGACCTCTCACGTCTCCTATGATCGGAAAAGATCGTTTTAATTGTATAAGTTCATGCTTGAGATGCGTGCCTATCTCTAGGGCGTGATGCTGAAGTGATTCTTCCTTAATTATATGTAGCACTTCCCGACCGATGGCACAGGATACAGGGTTACCCCCAAATGTATTAAAATATTCCATCCCATTGGCAAAGGCATCTGCTATCTCACGGGTTGTAACGACAGCTCCCATTGGGTGTCCATTTGCTATAGGTTTACCCATGGTAACTATATCAGGAACTACCTCTTGTAGTTCGAAGCCCCAAAACTTCTCCCCTACTCTACCAAATCCTACCTGGACTTCGTCAGCTATACATACTCCTCCCGCTTCTCTTACATATTGATAAGCATGTAATAAATATTCTTCAGGCAACACGATCTGACCCCCACAACTCATAATGCTTTCACAGATAAATCCAGCAACTCCTCTTCCCTTTGTTTCCAGTCTGTCAATAGCATTTTTTATATAGTGTGCATATTGTTTCCCTGCTAGTGAAGAGTCATCAAACATGCCTCGAAAGATGTCAGGCATAGGTGTGATATGTGTATACATAGGCTCCCCACTTCCTCCTTTGCCATCAAATTTATAAGAGCTTACATCAATGGTTGCACCTGTATTGCCATGATAGCCTATTTTTAAGGCAATTATATCTTTTTGGCCTGTAAAGGTTTTGGCCATTCTCAATGCTAATTCATTGGCTTCACTTCCAGAATTAACGAAAAAACACACCTCCAAAGGGTCTGGTAAGGTAGCTGCTAATTCTTCTGTATATGCCACCAATTCCTCATGAAGATATCTCGTATTGGTATTCAATAGCGCTATCTGCTGCCGTGCTGCCTTAACAACCCCTGGGTGCTCATGCCCTACATGTGCCACATTGTTGACCATGTCCAGATATTTTCTACCCGTAATGTCCTGTAAATACTGCATATTACCCCTTACCATATGCAAAGGCTTATTGTAGGAAATACTCAGATTTTTACCCAATCTCTTTTTCCTTACTTCCAAAATATCTTCTGCTTTGATCAGGTTCACCGTCCCTTGTATTTCTCCAAATAGAAGTGAAGGGTCAGGACAAATACTTTTCCAAATATGTGATTCGTCAGGATAACATACTCCAGGAAAATCCCCTTCATGGTCCATCATATCCAATATGATCTGAAAATGGAGGTGGGGAGGCCATTCTCCGTTTTCGTCCCTATACCCTATTCCACCCAATATGTCCCCTTCATTGACTTGATCTCCCGGATTCCATTTATCCAGGATATTACGTTCTAAATGACCATAAAGTGTATAAAAAACCAAATCTGGATGTATCTCATGTGTTAATATAAGTGTTGGGCCATAATTTCTTGGTCCCTCATTATCCTGAATACTATGTACAATACCTGTAAATGGTGCAAAAATGGGTGTTTGTGGAGGCAGCCATATATCAATTCCCAAATGAACAGTTCTCCATTCAGGTCCATTATTTCCCTGACGTTCATATGCATCAGAAGTATAAAATGGTCTCATTTCCCCATATCCTCCAGCATATGTTATCCTATTCCCTCCTGTAAAATACTGGCTCATCAAATGGTGGAATTTATCCCCATCCTCGTAATTCTGAAAATGCCCCAGGTTCTTACTCCCAATACTTAGATCAAGATGGTGCATATCATGGCTTGTATGGACTATGTCCTGCCATGACATATGTTGGTCTTTTGCCCAGTTGTTGAAGTGAACCCATTGGGTACAAGACTCCCAACCACAAGCTTGTCTAAATGCGTAATGTGCGAATTCGTAGGGTATTTCCTTGATTCTTTTCAGTAATGTCCATGCTGGCAAATTACTGATTTGTAAATATTCATTGTCGGGATGCTCCAGATTATTTATAGCAGAAGCAGTTACACTGATCAATAGCCTGGCACATACCATAGCCCACAGCACTTTGATATCGTTTTCTTGTAACGTGAATATTTGTTGATAGCCTTTGACAACAGCGGTAGCAGCACTAAGTGGATCTTTTTTATGCATGATTGCGTACGCAATCGCAATGGCTAGTTCATTTATAGTATATGTATACACAGCATCACCATAATCCACAAGCCCAATTACCTTAGGATCATCTATGCTATTGCTTACCAATACATTGTAGTCGTTTGCATCATTGTGATTGACACTTTGGCGCAAGTCATTGAGATAGGGTAATCCATGCTCTAGAAATACCTGATAGATAACATGGGCCAGGTCAATCTTTTCTTTTGTGGGGAAAATATTCAGGTGAGGTTCCACCCAACTAATTTGTGCTGGATCCCACTTAATATACCTATGTGCACCTGGATGATCAAAGTAGACCAAGGCTTTACTAATCTCCCCGCACGTTTTACCTAAACTCTCTAACAACGAAAGGCTATGTGGATTAACTTTTGCCCAAACTCTTCCTGGAATCCAATCTAATACTCTTACATATCTTTCCTCTCCAAGAAAGTTCAGTGTTACAATATCCTGCCCTGACTTGCTATGGATAATAGAAGGAATGTCAATGGAGGTTATATGCTTTTTTAAATGTGCTAACAGTGCATGCTGAAAGGTCAGAGATGCATATAAGGTATCTGGAGAAGCAATCTTAAGGATATACTCCTTTTGTTCATTTTGTATATTAAAATTAAGATCCACCTCTCCCTGGAGGGGCGAGATGGATCCGGTAATACCATATTGTTCTTTTAATAAAATCTTGATTTGGTCTATGTTCATACGTGGCGGCAAGTTAAACTCAATATTTGCTCATAGTGCAAACTTCTTGCAGGTCCTGTCGGAACCTGAGGTAACTACCACAATATAAACTCCTTTTCCATGATTTTTTATATCAATTTCAAGTGAATGTTGATTAGCATATAAATATCTATTGTATGCAACGATCGCTGCAAGGGGGTATGTTTATATCTAATATTGTCCTTTTCTTACTTATATTTAAAAGAACAAAACTCTCATCAATCATCTATATGATGTAATACAGATAAAATCATTTGGGTCAAAAAAGCCTCGATCTCTTTTTTGTCTCCGTTACTAACTTCTGTCAAGGAAGGTAAATGCTCTGAAAAATATTTTTGATTATGAGCACTTTCTACAGCTGTAGAGATTAGCGAAGTTGGATATTGATATGCAGGATTTATTTCTTTTACGATTTCGGCAATTTGTCTGCAAAACCGCTTATAACTCAAAAAAGCACCTGCTTTATTATCTGTATCGACCTCTTTGGTTAAATATGCTTTGGGAGATTCGCAAATAACTATCCTGTGAAGTGCTTCCAGGTCAATCTGAGGATTGGCAAAAACAGGTGCAGAAGTATGACAAAATATACCTATGGCAACCTTTAGTCTTTCCTCTGCATCTTCGACTTTATAGGTTTCAAAAGTCAATCGATATGCCAACCAATTCCAGTACCAGGAAAACAGATAAAGAAATAGTTTATGCTTATTTTCAAAGTACCTGTATATAGAAGCCTCTGTAGAGTGTATTCCTTCAGATAGTTTTTTAAACGTAAAATGTTCAAATCCAATCTCATCAATCAGTAATACACTTGTAGAGATTATTTTTTGGCCAAGCTCAGTTGCTTGAGGGTCTTTGAGATACAGGCGTTCACTTATTTTAATCTGTATCTGAAAACTGGTTTGATGGAGTATTTTTCCATTCGTATTCATACAATAGCTGATTTAATGTCTATGAATCCGATAAATATTAGTTTCTTGATTGTAATATTTGCTGTATTCTCCTTCTCGCAGTATGGATTCGATTTTTAATAGTACCCAACGGTAAATGGAGAATATCTGCAATTTCTTCGTACTTAAACCCCTGGTTATAAAGATTAAAAGGGGTTTTAAATTTTTGTGGTAATAAACTGATAGCCTTTTCTATTTCAGATGTTGACAGTGCATCCAATCCCATATTTTGGCTGATCATTCGAAAATTAGCTGGTATTTCTTCAATATCTACCAATTGATATTTTGTACCAGGTCGATAATAGTGGGTGATAAAGGTGTTTTTCATGATAGTATATAGCCATGCCCCTATTTTCGTCCCAGCACGGAACTTATCCTGATTGGCAAAGGCCTTTAGCATCGTATCCTGAATGAGGTCTTGTGCAGCATCAGTATCTTTTAATAATCGATAGGCGTGGTATTCAAGCTCTCTCTTTTGTGCCAGGACTAACCCCTGGAATTCATTAGTTGTCTTCATAATTGACGTTTTTTGTTTAAGAGAATGATCCGAATGAAAACATACCGCATCCATTATTGCTTATCAATAGTAAGCAATGAGTCCAAAGTTGCGACCGAGCATGAATATTACTCGGTCGACTTGATCAAACCCAAAATTCAAACTAATTGATCTATATAACTTCTTATTGCAGTAGTACATAAATCAAATATAATAGTTATACTATTAATAGAAAAAAATTGTTCTATAAAATAATAAGATTATTTTTACGAAACATTTACAAACTATTTCGTATAATAGCATAACTATTAACAATTATAGTAAAATTAATCTATGCAGAACCGTCGACCTCTACAGAGATTTTTGAGATTGTTGGCAGTAGATCGTAAGGATATAGTCTATATATATGTGTATGCCATATTTGCAGGACTCATTTCTCTTACACTTCCACTGGGTATACAAGCCATTATCAGTCAAGTATTAGCCAACGAACTATCTTCTTCCTGGGTAATCCTTATTGTAGTAGTTACAATAGGTACTGCTGTAGTGGGCGGATTACAGATTATGCAGATGTCAATCACAGAGATGTTGCAGCAACGGATCTTTGCACGAGCATCTTTTGAGTTTGCATACCGTATACCTCGGATTAAAATGGAGGCGCTCACTAAATATTACCCCCCAGAATTGGTCAACAGAATTTTTGATACCCTTAATGTGCAAAAAGGATTACCCAAAATTTTGATTGATCTATCTACTGCTATCCTTCAGATGTTTTTTGGTTTGATTCTGCTTTCTTTTTATCATCCATTCTTTATAGTATTTGGTCTGGTATTATTAGTACTATTGTTTATCATTTTTAGATTGACTGGTCCAAAAGGGTTGGATACTTCGCTTGCTGAATCAGATTATAAATATCAGGTAGCGTATTGGCTGGAGGAAATTGCTCGAACGCTAAGTACTTTCAAGTTATCAGGGGAGACAGATCTGGCATTGAGGAAGACAGATGATCTAGTGACCAAATACCTATCCGCCCGAAAACAACATTTCCGTGTATTGATCACGCAGTTTGGAAATGTTGTAGCTTTTAAAACTATTGTTACAGCAGGATTACTCATTATTGGCAGTATTCTATTGATACAACGAGAAATTAATATTGGTCAATTCGTGGCCTCAGAAATCGTCATCATCATAGTGATAAATTCTGTTGAGAAGTTTATTCTAAGTATGGATACAATTTATGATGTTTTGACTGCCGTAGAGAAGATAGGTAAGGTTACAGACCTTCCCCTGGAAAGACACGAAGGAATACCTTTTTCAGAAGTCAATTCAGGAAAAGGTATTGCACTTAAGCTAAGAAATATCAATTTTAGCCTACCTGGAGAAGATCGCAACTCTTTGAAAGATATTTCCTTTGATATTCAACCTGGAGAAAAAGTGTGTATATCTGGGTTCAGTGGTTCAGGCAAAACACTCTTATTGAATATTATCTCTGGGTTATATGAAAATTACTCAGGGTCTTTGTCTTATAATGACATACCCGTGAGAAATATCGATCCTATTAGTGTTCGGGCATATATAGGGGACTGTCTTTCCCAAAAAATTCTATTTAGAGGTACAGTGTGGGAGAATCTTACAATGGGCAGACCAGAAGTAACGCTAAAAGATGTACAGTGGGTCTTGGAGAGAATTGGACTGACAGAATATATCCAGTCTCTACCAGAGGGTCTTAATACGCTCATCGTACCAGAAGGTCCACAACTTCCTCAAAGTATTGTCAGGAAATTGATTCTTGCCAGGTGTATCGCCAAGCGACCTCAATTGCTGGTAATGGATGATTTTTTCTCTATCTGGAATAAAACCGAAAGGGAACGAATCGGAAATTTTATTACTTGTGATGAGGTTGAAACGGTAATTGTCGTATCAAATAACGAAGAATTTGCAAAATTGTGTAGTAGAGTAATTGTCATGGAAGATGGGAAAGTGGTAGATGTTGAAACTTTTCCTGCCATTACTCATAAGTCTTACTACTCACAGATTTTCTTATAATGTGTTTTCATTTGAGATATCCATTAACTATCCTTATACAATATGTTAAACATATCTGATAATAGAGTTAGAGAAGATATTATCGTTGATAAGTATGATTCATTTAATCATGTTATCAATATCCAAACGGCGAAGTCCTTAGTGTATTGGCTGGTAGGCTTTTTTGTAACTGCAATTATTATCCTGTTTCTACCTTGGAGACAAAACATCAATGCCAGTGGCAATGTAACTACTCTCTATCCATCCCAACGTCCACAAACCATCGTCTCTACAGTGGATGGTAGGATCGAACAATGGTACGTTAATGAGGGAGACACAATTAAGAGGGGAGATACCATTTTATATCTCTCAGAGATCAAGGACAAATTTTTTGATCCGCAATTGATTGAGCGTACAGGTCAACAGATAGATGCCAAGAAAGAGGCGATGGGTTCATATGAATTAAAGGCTATTGCGCTAGCTAACCAAAGAAGTGCGCTGGAAGCAAATCTCGAATTAAAAATACAGGAATATAGAAATAAGGTATCCCAATCAAAATTCAAAGTAAGTGCAGATAGCATAGATCTCATTGCTGCAAATATCAGCGACTCCTTGGCAATTGTACAACTAGATCGTTGGAAATATTTATTCTCGAAAGATTTAACATCACGTACGAAATTAGAGGAAAAGCGCCAAAAGCGCCAGGAAACACAAGCTAAACTCATTTCTCAGGAAAATAAACTGGAAGTTTCCAGGGCTGAATTGAAAAACGCGCAGATCATGTTGGATAATGTAGTCAATGAATATCAGGAGAAAATTAGTAAGGCAGAATCTGATCGACAAAGTGCCTTAACTAGCTTGTATGATACAGAGGCAAACGTAGCAAAAATGGAAAATGAGATGGCGAACTACGAGTATCGAAGAAATTTTAGGTTTGTAGTTGCACCTCAGGATGGGATTATCAACCAAGCATTAAAGCCAGGTATAGGTGAGACTGTTAAGCAAGGAGAAGGAGTTGTAAGTATCATACCTGTAACCATCAGACTTGCTGCAGAGATTTATGTAAGACCAGTGGATATGCCTTTAATAAAACGCGGACAACCTGTGAGATTAGAATTCGATGGATGGCCTGCAATAATATTTGGAGCAGGGTGGCCAAGCGCCAACTTTGGTACATTTGGAGGCAAAGTATTTGCATTGGAAAATACTATTAATCAAAGCAATGGCAGGTATCGTCTATTGATTGAAGAAGATCCTAATGACCCCTGGCCCAATGAACTAAGAGTAGGTGGTGGCGTCAATGCTTTTGCGCTTCTTAATACCGTTCCGGTTTGGTATGAATTATGGAGACAGCTCAATGGTTTTCCACCAGAATATTACAATGGTCCTAAGGTGAGTAAGTCAGAGACTAAAGCTCAACAAAAAGAAGAAGAAAAGGCAGTTGGAAAAAAATTAATCAAGTAGATGCCTTTCTATCTACCAGTTGATGTTAGATACATATGAAGAAATTACTACAAAAACATAATGTAATTATTTGGATCTCTGCGGTCATGTTTTGGGTTATACCTGTTTGGTGCCAGGCGCAGTATGTCACCTACGAAGGTGTCATTCCCGACAAAGATTCCTCATATATATTGCTTCCCAACGATTATTTTGAGTTCATGGGAAGCTATCACCCCGTTATTAAGCAAGTAGACCTGATGCAAGAAGCTGCAAGGGCGGAACTGATGGGTGCCAAAGGAGCCTTTGACCCAAAATTGTACGGTGATTATGACGATAAGTATTTTGAAGACAAAAACTACTGGCGAGTTTTTGATGGAGGGTTAAAAATCCCCACACGTCTTGGAGGAATAGAATTAAAAGCAGGATATGCCTACAATGATGGTATTTTTCTCAATCCAGAGCGTACCCTACCTAGTCAAGGACAGGGTATATTAGGGATAGAGGTACCAGTAGGTAGAGGGTTATTTATTGATAAAGCGCGTGCTGGGTTGCAACAAGCAAAAATTTTCCAGGAGCAAACCAGAGTAGAACAGCAATTGATGTTAAATGACTTGTTTTTAGAGTCTATCAAGGCATACTGGGATTGGGCTGTGGCATTCTCTACGTACCATCTATTGACCGAATCCGTAGATCGCAACAGCGAACGATTTGAGGCAGTAAAGGAAACATTTCTGGCAGGTGATTACGCCGGGATTGACACAGTGGAAGCACTTACGCAGCTACAACAATTAGAAGTACAACGACAAGCAGCGGCACTGGAATACATGAGCAAAACCCTGGATCTCGCTAACTATTTATGGGAAGAAAATCTATTTGAACCTTTGAACCAGGGACTAGTAGGCCCTGTATTGTTGCGATCTGAGATATTACCTGAACTGATAGATGAGGATTCGTTATCAACAGTTCTGGATTTTTTATCTTTTCATCCAGAACTACAATTTTTGAATAATGCCGAAGAAATAGTAGATATTGACAGGAGACTCTATCGCGAATTTCTCAAACCCGAAGTCAATATTAATTATAACCTGTTAAGTACAGATCAGGCATTCGAAGAAACAATGGCAGAGGGAGCTTGGTTTGGACCCCAACACTACAAATGGGGGGTAACTATGAATTTTCCGCTGTTTTTAAGAAAAGAACGTGCCGGGCTTCAAAAGTCTATGATCAAACTGAGAGACATAGACCTAAAAAGAACACAGAAAGAGAGGGTATTGATTAACAAGATCCAGACGTATTATCAACAAATTCAACTCAACTACCAACAGGTATCCAATTATGAGACTAATGTCGGTAATTATGAACAATTACTTGAAGCAGAGCTTATCAAATTTGAAGCTGGTGAGAGTTCGCTATTTCTTATTAATTCTCGAGAACTAAAACTCATTGATGCTCGAATTAAATTTATCGAATTGATGGGCAAATATTTGAAGTCTCATGCTGGATTTTTGTATAGTCTGGGACGTGGAGGAGAAGTATTCATACCTTAAAATAAAGCCGCATCAAAAGTTCCTCTAAATTGTTCTACAGAAGCTAAAGTTGGTTTAAACAGTACCAAACCTAAGTCATACCCATATAGGTTTTGAATATGCTCTGTAGCGGCTAGCTTGTAGTTGCCTCCTTCAGAATATACTTTTCCAATTTTCACGATTCCAGCTCCCCATTCTTCTTGAGCTTCTACAACTTCGGCTTCGGTGATACATTCAGATGAATAAAGTACCAATTTACTTTCTTGATTGGATTCTTGTTCAGAAGTTTTTTGATTATCTACTTGATTGCAAGAAACTATTGCTACAACTGATAATAGCATGAATGCTGCTTTTTTTAACATTTTAAAAATCTTTATGATTTGCCTACTTTGTAAAATGGTTTTCAGCTTGTCCATAGGTTGGTGTAACGAAAAAACCTAATTACTCAGTGTTAATTGATGCTCTATACCTAAAAAACGTATTAGCCTCATCATTTTCCTGAGCTATTACACTACTACTTATTATTAACAAACAAGCCAATAGAGTCAAAAAGTGTCTCTTAACATTTTTTTGCCTCTGAGGTTTATTGTTGTTGAAACTCTAAAATGTCGTCATCGTCATCAAACCTTATAGTATTCTGTTTTATGGAGATAAAATACCAATCATCATTTAGTTCGGAGAAGTTTTGAACACTTGGGAAGCTCATTTGAAACTCTACTCTTTCATCATCACGAAATACCGAATAAGTTCCGTTGACGGTTCCATTAGCATCAGTTGCTGATACTGTGCCATCTGAATTGAAAGAGAATAGATATGAGTCAAAGTAGTAGGTTTCATCGTCTTCGTCATCCGTTAAAAGTGTAATTCTCAAACCGTTTCCATCTAATAAGAATTCTGATACAGAATCTACATCATTGCTTATCGGACTTATATTATCTTCCTCATCGCAAGCTAAAAGTGTTGCTGAGCAAAGCAGTATAAAAATACCTTTTGAAAAAGTTTTGCAATTCAGTATAATAGTATTACTATTAGAATAGCATACGTTCGATATTAGAATTTGTTCTACTGGTCAGTTCTTTTTCTATTACTTCCAGTCTTCATATAAAATTGAGGTATACTGAGGTTGGTCACTTTTCCAAAACCTTTAAGAATTATATAGGTATGTCTATTCGAGATTTTAAAAAGTAAGGTGGATACCTGTTGTTGAAGCGGAATGCTTGTTAGTTGAATAATCAATCATTTAGTATTTAGGAAAAATACACCTTAGATCCTTTGCCCCTGTTAAAGCAACAAACTCCTCAAGAATGTCAACCCATCTTTGGCAAACTGATCCTGGTTGTCAGCCATAGGTTTCCAAAAGCAAACTGCCCCTGCCAATTCTTTGATTTCGGTAGTGAAACTTTCTATACTTACTACTCCATTATAGTTAATAGCCTTAAGACCATCCGCAAAGCTTTGCCAGGGAGTAAGGCCCGTACCTGGTATCCCTCGATAATTTTCTGAAACCTGTACATGAATGAGGTGTTTTCCCACTGTTTCAAAAGCTTTGACTAAGTTTCGTTCCTCTATCGTCATATGGAAACTGTCCATCATGACTTTTGCTGCAGGATGATTAATATCCCGAATTAAGCGCATAACATCTTCTGCAGTATTGATCAGATCTGTCTCAAATCGATTGAGAGGCTCCAGTGCTATCATTTGTCCACTACTTTCTGCCATTTTACACACAGTTGTAAGGTTTTTGACAGCCAGTTCCCACTCCCTTTTCCTCAATTCTGGTGATAATTGTCGAGCTTTCCCTACTGCAGCGTACATAGGACCTGCCACAAAGTTAGCCCCCAGTTCATTGCTAAGATCGAAGCAAGCCTGAATATAATCAAAGGTTTGCTGGTGGATGCGACTATTTTCACTTGTTAGGTCTCTATCTGAACCAAAAGCTGCACAGATGATGGGTTTCAGACTAAGCGCTTTAAGTACTTGCTTTGTTTCTGTTACATCGAGAAGTTCTGGATATTCTATGGCTAATTCTACTGCATCAAAACCCATATCGCTGATTTTATGCAGAAGAGATAGACTTTCATTGTTAAAGGGAGAAGTCCAAAGCCAAGTACTAACGCCAATACTGATCATGATTCCTGAGAATTATTTAATAAATATAGCCAAAACCTAATCAATGCTATTATTTTTGGATAATGCCAGAGCGATCTGATCAAGATGAGCTTGATTATGCCATACTACTTTATCGAATAATAGATCCTTTAAGGAATAAATAAGATACATATACATTTCAAAACTACCTCTAGAAGATCACGGAGAGGAAAAGGGAAAGTTGGGGCTGTTTAATTATTCAACAACCCAATAATGCACGTTAGGGAAGAGTTAAATTTGTCTTGTTAGACAAAGGAGGAAAGTCGAACTTTTGCCTCAGTTGAGAATTTCCCTCTAGGATAGTTGACTAAATATTGTTCGAAGTCAGATGCTGTTCTACAGCCATTGAAGTCAAGACGCTCAATCATCTCATTAGCTTCTTTCACGTATTGACCCTTAGGATATTCGTTGAGGTATGAAAGAAAATCTTTTTTACTAAAGCACTTTTGAAAAAATAATTCCTCTGCTTTTTTCTCTGCTCTTTTCAAATACGTTAACGCTTCTGCTACCTTAAGGATCTTTCCATCCCAGGTGATGCATTGTACTTGATCATGATTTTGAATCATTGCTCTACGCTGAGGCTTGCGGTAGAACATGATGTAGTCTTCAGGGGAAAGGGGATGGCTGAATCCGTTGTTTTTTTTGAGATAGATATAAAACAATTGCTCACGCATAGCTGATAAGGATTAAAATGTAAAACAGACACTAGAAAAATTGCGTAAAGCTCATCCAATAATAAGGGAAAATTAATTTAATGCCATTATATCTTTAAATGTATATTAAATATAACCATAAATGAGGCTAAAGACAACATATACATATGACAAAGAAAGATAATTGCAAATATTCACTTCAAATCTTAAATACAATTGCAATATAACAAATAAATTTTAGGCATCATTAATGATTTACTAAATTTTTATCGATATAATTGATATAAATGATAATTGATCAGTAATTTTTACCATTTACATAAACATATCATAATGTTAATATAATCTATAAAAGTAACCTGTCTTATTTCAGACAATAGGTCATGCTATCAAATGATTTTTGACATCTCTTGCCATTTGATACTATTTCATAGAATACTCTATATTTTCCCAAAAGTTATGATTGTACTATTGTTTATCTAAAAAAATCAATTATTCATTTCTCGAAGGTAAAGTTATATAAAAATTATGAATTTTAATAAATAAATAATTTATGCAATATGTAATAAAATAATGTGGCAGGATGCTTCGGATTTTTACTACAATAACTCAAAAGACATCATCATATATGATTTGCTTATCGATAATCTCTATGTATTCAAAGATATTCATTAGCTAGACAAATTATTCCTCATTTCCATTCCTGTTGATTATCTTTTATATCATTTAACTTAACATCTATATTTACTGCCTATCTCCCACTACTTACTTAAGATATTCACTCATATATTGTTACATCAGTAAATACTCTTTAAATAATCTATGTCTGTTTACCTAATTCTTACATACAGATAATTTATGGCATAAAACATTCATTATAACATTTCGTTCGTCAATAAAAAGTATAATGTTATGATAAAGAGCTTATTAACGTTTCTGTTTAGTTTGAGTCTGATGATTTCCTTCTTTCTGATTTCATGTGACGAGGAATATGGGACAATCCCCGGAGCAGAGTCAGCTGGTCAAAATGACGATTTTGCAGATATAGACCCTTTCACAGACAACAAATCCGATGATTCAGATGATGATGACTCAGACGATGATTCAGATGATGATGACTCAGATGATGATGAAGATGATGATGAATCAGATGAAGATGAATATGAAGATGATGAATAAAAAGATGATTAAGATTAGGATGAAAAAAATT
>CAZZEC010000105.1:0-20718 GCA_964652565.1 uncultured Bacteroidia bacterium | reverse complement strand
CTTGAGAGAATATTTATATGTTGTAGTATTCCTAAGCTGCCATGTTTGCCAGGCTCTTTTGAGGAACTACCAATTTATTTTTTCTGTATAACTGCCCTGCTGACCTAAGTATCAGATCAAGTCGTTGTATTTTGGAGAGGTTAACACCTTCCTGCTTCAACTTAATATGAAGTGCTTTGATTAGGTTAGACATACCTCCATGCTCAAGTATTTGGTCGTATTCGTCTTTCTGCTGCTTGTAAAATTTAATATAAGCTAACAGGCGACTATGATTCTCCATAGCGGGCTTCATGGGGGCCTCAAACCCTAAGAGTTCTCCAACACCTCTTTCATAAATAGGATACTCAGGGTTCACCATATTCATCAAATGTGTGATCAAGGAAAAATGACGGGGAAGAATTTTATTTTTTGGCCTTACGCCGAACAGCCGCTGCATAAAATTCTTGGGGTCTAACTCATCCTGAGATTTATTTAATTCAAGCAATGCAAATTGACGGTTTTTCTTCTCCTTGTCCATCCGGATCTTCTTAACATCAATTACATCCTCAAATTCAGTTTGTAAATCTTCATTTGTTAGGATGTTGTCATCGGCTAATTTTTCTCTGAAAGATTCCGTTTCACTTACCGACTGGATTGATATATTATCTAGAATTTTTCCTCCATTAGCATTTAGGATTGCACAAAAGCGATCAATAGAAGTCATAAAGAGTATTTTTTCTTTTTGTTTTTGAAATTACAAGAGACACTTCCCACAATCAAGCAGTAAATTCCAACAAGAGGTGTGAATATATGTAAGCGTCTAATAATATATACTGCAAATAAATAAAAAAAGTTTCAATAAAACTAACTTTGTCATAAATATGGTGAATGGTGTTTATGTTGCGATGCTTGAAATAATATCTTTTTATAATAAAGTAAACTTTTAAAAACCATATTGATATTTCTCCTGTTCTAATGTCTAAACAGTGTATTAATCAAAATTACCAAGCACATGAGTAATTCAATATTGGAGGTTGGAGCCAGTGTCCCGGATGTATCTGTGAAAGACCAAGAAGGGAATACGATTTCTCTGAAGGATTTTATCGGAAAGAAAATGGTCATCTTTTTCTATCCCAAAGACAATACGCCAACCTGTACCAAGGAAGCCTGTAATTTACGTGATAACTATGCCTTACTACAAGAAAAGGGATTCCAGGTTATAGGTGTAAGTATTGACGATGAAAAATCCCATCAAAAATTTATTGAGAAACACGAACTACCCTTTCCACTAATAGCTGATACAGACCATCATCTCGTAGAAGCCTTCGGAGTGTGGGGAGAGAAAAAGATGTATGGTAAAACGTATATGGGGACGCATAGAACTACTTTTGTTGTGGATGAAAAGGGTAGTATTTCACATGTAATCAAGAAAGTGAAATCCGCTGACCATGCTCAACAGATTTTGAAGGAAGTGGGAATAGAATAACGTATTAGATACCAAATATCAATAATCAATAGGTGCGCAGTATACATCGCACTTATTGATTTTTATGGTTTCTGAATATTAAATATATTATTTGATTGAGTTCTTCCACTCCTGGCAGTAGGAATTGCGTTAGATGAATCAACTAATTGGAAGACCTTCGAAAATTCAGATCCATTGTCCAATCGGATGATCAATTGATAGGTTCCTCTGGGAGATGAGCCTACCTTTAGTTTATAGGGATAAAATGGTTTTAGAGTAACATTATCCCTCTCGAACATAATTTCTTTCCTGGAATTTTGAATAATCATCTGTACAGGGCGATCAATTTCTTTATTCAACTCAAGGGTAATGAGGTCAGTAGCTTTCCGAGGGTAGATATCAAAAAGATCAGAGGTGCCCTGTGGTGATCTCCCACCCGAGAGTGTAATAAATGATTCAGATTTACTAAAGGGAGTAAGCTTTTGATCAACAAGTGCTTGAACTCGAAAGAAATACTTTTGATTGGGGAGTAAACTTCGAAGAAGAATTCTCGAATTTGTTACTGTTCGCGTTTCTATCCGGTTATTTCCATCTCTGGCATATTCTATTCGATAGCTTTGTGCCCCTGGTAACGGGTCCCAACTGAGACTTGCTTCATATCCATTTACATCTTCCACTTTGAGGTTACCCACTATACCATCTATACACCCTGTGGTTTTGAAATAAATAATCTCGGAATAAGAACTGTTATCATATCCACAATAACTTTGAACCTGAAACTCGTAGGTGGAACAAGCCCAGAGTTGATATACATTCACATCGTGATCTCTCGTTCGCCAGGTTTTCCATTCTCCATCTGGTATTCGTCTCATTTTTACTTGGTACCCTTTGGCGTCAGAAACTGGGTCCCAATGTAATTGTGCTCTGGAGTCTGTAATCTGATGTACATTTAGTGCTAAAGGTGCTTCACATACTTGTTGTTGGTCAGGATCATAACCATTAGTGTATAATATCCGCTCTCTGGGTCCCCCGGGATCAAACAGGCTTCTCATTCTTTGCCTTTGACCTTTTGTAAAGAAATTCATGCATGCATCATCTGTATAATCCATAAAATTTTGGACCATATCTGGAGATCCACAACTGGAATCTGCTTGTACACATCCATGGTGTGGGTTCTCAGAAGGTGGGGTATCTGCCACACCATCATCTCCGCAAGGTGTGTCGCCCCAGATATGCCTTAAATTTAACCAATGTCCCACTTCATGGGTGGTGGTTCTTCCCAGGTTGAATGGAGCACTTACTGTCCCCAATGTGCCAAAGTATTTGTATCCGATGACAACACCATCAGTTTCAGGAGGGCCACCTGGAAATTGTGCAAACCCCAACACGCCCATATCCAGGTTACACACCCAAATATTTAAATAGGAGTCCGATGGCCATGCACTTTTCCCTCCATAATGATCCTTCTTCACTTCATCAGTAAAAGCAATAAATGATTTTTTGTCCGTATATGTCCGAGTGATTCCCGAGGTGATATTTCCTTGAGGATCTATATTGGCGAGTACAAACTGTATGTCTATATCAGATGCGAGATGCTGAAAGATGGGATCTGTATACTTTGCATCCTCGTTAGTGCGCAGGAAATCTCTGTTGAGTGCTTCGATTTGAGAAAGTATCTGTCTGTCACTGATATTTTGCTGATCATTGTTGTACAAGACATGCACAACTACAGGTATTCGGATGAGTGTTTCTCTTGGTCGGCCAAACTTGGCGCGCATTCTGGTGAACTGTTCGATCTCTTGTTGATTTTCTCTTACCTCAGGATGATTGCGGAGGATTTCATGGTGAAGCCCCATGGTGGCGCATTGCCTTCTGGGCTGACCCTGTAACCATAGAACAGGGATTAAGAGAAAGAGTGTTAATAAGATAGAGCAGATCCGCATAATTCAAGTAAGGTAGAGGCTCTAATAATTACAAATATTGTACCAATGAAAGTGCCACCCGCATTGGTGGCACGACTGTAACATAACATTGCTATTATACTATGCCGTTTAACGGCTGATTAAAAGGAATAGTTACAAATCGGGAACTCAGGGTCTCACTGCAAATACCTTCTCCTCAACAGTCTGGGTTTGGACACGCCCCTTCATACTATGTATGAGTAAGAAATTTACTATCCCGATTGTAACAAGTGCAATAATAAATCCTACAAACAAATTCCGTGACCTCCGCATATTAATGTTCATAATGAATGATTTATCATGTTTTACGAAATAGCTGGAAAAAGATTAGAGAAAAGAAATGATTTGAACATACGTGGTAATAGATCTCAAAAACGTGTACGCATTTATTACATGTTGAGGCACAACAATTTTACACATTACTTTGTGACTTATACATATTATGTAAGTCTATGTCTTAGTAGATGCAAAAAGAAAATAATTATCGCAAAGTTCACGATGGGAATTATTTTTATATTTCCGAATAACAATCGTCTTGTAAAACCTAAGTAATCAAAATAACCTTGTAATAATTTCAAATTACTTTAATACTATGAATCAAAAAATACTAATCTTGTCATTATGTATATGCTTGTGGAGTGTTGCAAGTAAGGCTCAGGACCGAGAGGAGTTGGAAGCTCAAAAAGCAGAAAAGCAAGCGCAGGTCAATGACTTGCAGAGTCAAATTGATGCACTCAAAGGAGAAATAACAACCATCAATACTCAATTAGTCATCTTGCCCAGATGGGAAAAAGGGATTTTAGGTACGGTTGGCGTTAATTTTAATGGATTTAATCAATGGTTATCAAGAGATCAGCCCAATGTATCTTCCAGTAATATTGCATTGAGTACAAATGCGTTCGCAAATCATTTCACTGAAAAGGATTTCTGGAGAAATTCGATCAATATCAATATGGGATGGGTCCAATTTAATGATCGAGATGATATTACGGATGATCCGGGTTATAATCAATCTGCGGACGCCATCAATATAAGATCCTTGTATGGATATAAGTTTTCAGAGCAATTTGCAGTATCAACACTGGGAGAATATCGTTCTACACTATTGAGTAATTTTAATAATCCTGGTTATCTCGATGTAGGGGTAGGTGCCACCTGGACTCCTATTACAGATTTAGTGGTGGTCATTCATCCGATAAACTATAACTTTATCTTCTCTGAAGATGAATTCGATTTTGAGTCTTCTTTAGGTGCCAAATTAGTCGCAGACTATACCCGGGAAATTATTACCGGATTGAATTGGAACTCAAATCTCTCAGTTTTTCTGAGCTATAAGAGTGAAAGTCTGTCGAATGCGACGTGGATAAATAGTTTAGCATTCACTGTATGGAAAGGGATTGGAGTTGGGCTGGAGTTTGGACTAAGGGACAATGAGCAGGAATTCGATAGAAGAAGTACACTTCTTCAACAGCGCAGAGAAGAAAATCCTGGTGATCCCAATATCCCTAATACTCCTGATGGAAATCCTATCCAATTGTATTATGTCCTGGGTCTTTCGTACAGTATTTCAGCCAAAAAATAACCTAGGCATATTGTTTCCTGCTCTGTATACACATACCAAGTATACAGAGTAGGTCTAATCTCTGTAAGTGTCTTACGCAAAAGAGATTGGAGATTTTGTTATTCGCCTATTATATTTGTTTATTAAGTTCAATTAAAAGCGCGTAACCATGTTTGGTTTTTGGGAAATACTGTTCATTTTGGGTTTGGGAGGTTATATATTATATAATTATATCCAAAAGAAGGAGAGACAACTATCTCAACAGCAAAAGAATAAAATTAAAGAAGAAGAGATCATAGACCTGGATGAGGATAGCTATGAAATCCTTGACGACTAACCCCAAAGCTCTTGAAAGTTTTAATCATTCGCTTTAGTTCCATCGGAGATATAGTCTTGACCACACCCGTCATCCGTTCCATTTACAAACAGATCCCACACGCTGAAATCCACTATTTGACAAAGTCTGTATATCTCCCCTTGTTACAGTACAATCCCTATCTTACTCAAATTCACACATTAAAAGACAATTTTTCTTCCCTTATCTCTTCGCTTAAAGCAGAAAAATTTGACTACATATTAGATTTACACAAGAATCTGCGTAGTTGGCGTGTCAAGCAGGAGCTAAGGGTACCCGGGAAGTCTTTTGACAAGAAAAATTGGAGCAAATATAGAATGACACGCTGGAAACACGATCTCAAGGTGGATCATATTGTCAAGCGATATGGAGATACCTTGAGTGTATTAGGTATAGAATTAGACCGTGAAGGGTTGGATTTTTTTGTACCTGAGTCTTCAATCGAACAGGCACATCAAATATTTCTCTCATACAATATAGATGTAGATAATCAACCAGTGATTGCTGTAGTACTGGGGGCGAGTTATGCTACCAAAAGATGGAAAACGGAATATTTTGCTCCATTATTGAATAAGTATAGGAAAACAGTATTACTTATTGGTGGTAAAGACACTTTGGACGAAGCTACGAGTATTGTAGATAAATTAAACGTTCCTGTTATTAATGCAGTGGGAACCTACGATCTACTGACTTCCGCTGCACTTGTCAAGCTTTGTAGGGAAGTACTGGCACATGATACTGGGTTTATGCATATCGCCGCTGCCTTTCAAAAGCCAATCTATTCCATTTGGGGGAATACTGTGCCTGAATTTGGTATGACTCCTTATATGACGCTACATAAAATAATAGAGATCAAGGGACTAGATTGTAGACCTTGTTCGAAATTGGGATATGATTCCTGCCCTAAAAAACATTTTAGATGTATGAACCAATTATCCCCTGCTGTGGTTCTGGAACGTATGGAGGACATTGAATGGCAAAAGTAATCTGAAGAAGCCTCCAACGATCATATAGAAAATGCGTAATTAGAAAAAAAATATATGAGCTCTACCTATAAGTTTACAACAAACATTAATTGTGGAGGATGTGTAGCAAGTGTCAGTCCTATGCTTGATGAGAATGAAGATATAAGATCATGGACTGTAGATACGGAACATCCTTCAAAGATATTATCAGTAACAACTGATTCCTTAACACAGGATGAAATTATTGAATTAATCACATCTGCTGGATTTATTGCAACACCCATGAAGAAAGGGTTATTTAAAGGATTGTTCAATAAGTAAATTACTCCAACATTTTTATATCCAACTAGTTCAAAGGGTATGGAAATAATAAAGAAAATCTTAGGATATATAAATATTTTTAAAAAAAGAGATCCAGATGCGCCGCATTCGATCAACCTCAAATTCATGCATGGTATCAATAGGATTTCTATTTTAATGTTTCTGGGTGCTATGATTTATCTGATTTTGAAAGCCATATTTACGTAACTTTATTTTAAAAGGCCCATAAAAATCTCTTACATTTGCCTTCATGGCAAAGGAGGTGGAAAAAAAAAAGACCAATAAGCTAGAACGTATAAATCGTTTGTTGCGTTCTCCTCACGCACATATCAGGGCGCTTATGGGCTTGTTACACCCTACTGAAATTGCGCTGGTACTGGAAGACTCCACAGAAGAGCTACAGCAAAAGATCATCAGTGAACTCCCTCCAGAAGTTATTTCAGAAGCAATCTCAGAAATGAGTGAAGAGACAAGTCCTGGAATGCTTCTGACATATCTACATCCTAGTGTTGCTTCCAAATTAATAGATGCGCTAGCCCCTGATGATGCGGCAGATCTACTCGCTCAGATTCCTGACTCTTATAAGGAAAAGATATTTGATTACATCCCTAAGGAGGACGAGGAAATTCTCAATCGGTTATTGACGTATGATGAGGATACTGCTGGAGGACTGATGAACCCCAATCTCATCTATGTCAGATGGGAACTCAATAAACTGGATGCGCTGAGAGAAGTAGTAAAGCAGTCTGAGGAGATGGAGGATTTTTACACCATTTATGTGGTAGACAACGAGGATCATTTAGTGGGGTATCTGACATTCAAAAGCTTATTTAAAGCTAGAAATAGTGAGATTGTCAGGGAAATCATGGATGAAGATGTAGTGTCCGTCAGTGTGGACGACGATCAGGAAGAAGTGGCAAAAGTGATGTCTCAATACAATCTACCTACACTTCCAGTTGTCGATAAGGATAAAAAATTGCTAGGAAGGATTACATTCGATGATATTCTGGATGTAATCGAGGAAGAAAATACGGAGGATATATTGAATTTTGTCGGTGTATCTGAAGGTGCTAGCTTGCGTGGAGACTGGTGGGAGACATTTCGAAGCCGCATCATGTGGCTAATGGCCAATCTGGTTACTGCTTCTATCGCTGCGACAGTCATATTGAATTTTCAACGGACCATAGAGGAGATAGTCATCATAGCCATATTTATGCCTATCATTGCGGGTGTCGCAGGAAATGGTGCGAACCAAACCCTGGGGGTTACTATTCGAAGATTGGCGACAGATGGGATTCCCGCCCGTAAAGCGTTACAGGTCATTATCAAAGAAATAGGAGTGGGAGTATTAAATGGATTGACTATTGGGGCACTTGTCTCATTTGGAGCACTTGGACTTTCATATTTTAGAACAGATGCAGATGTACAGATAGAAATTGGATTAGTCGTTTTCTTGGCTATGTTTGGTAATCTCATTATTGGTGCATTAATGGGATCTTTTGTTCCTATCACACTTGAAAAACTGGGGGTAGATCCCGCTATAGCCTCATCTATCCTTATTACTGCATTTACGGATGTGCTCGGTTATCTACTTCTTTTTGGGCTGGCAACATTAATCTTACTATAGTCCTAACGGATGATCACCCAGTGAAAAATCATCCATTCTAAATGCATCCTCTATGTGATGAATCAGAGGATGATCTGGATTGTCCATGCTTACAGATATGATATCAAATCTTACTGGAACAGTAAATAATTGTTTTTCATAGAGATAGCTATCAGCTACTTTGAATATCTGTTTTTTCTTCTGTGGCGTAATACTCTCTTCTGGAAAACTTTCGGTTGTATTCGAGCGAGTCTTCACTTCGACAAATACTACCTCGGCTGGGTCTAACCGAAGAGCTACTAAGTCGACTTCTGCACGCTGGAATCTGTAGTTTTTGTCAAGTATCTGATATCCTTTAGCCTCTAGGAAACCCGCAGCTAAATTCTCTCCTTGTTTTCCAAGCTCATTGTGTTTTGCCATCTGTTTATCTGTTAAATAAGGAAAATGGGTTCCTATTAGTACAAATCTACGGGTATAAGTGTTTAATTCTCATCAAATATTTATTAAAGGGTAATTTTGTTTATTTTTGCTCCTGTACATTACATATATTTACGAAGACAAATCTTAATCTCAATCTTACTTTTATCTCATGAAATTACACGAGTACCAGGCCAAAGAACTTATTAAATCATATGGTGTCCCTGTTCAAGATGGAATCACAGTTGAAACAGCAGAAGAGGCTGCAGAAGCTGCAAAGAAATTATACGATGATCCCGAAGGGAAATTTTTTGTTGTAAAAGCTCAGATCCATGCGGGTGGTAGGGGAAAAGGTACAGTGAAGGAAACTGGCTCAAAAGGAGTAGTAGTAGCTAAAGGATTAGATAAAGTAGCTGAAATAGCTAAAGGTATGTTAGGGGGAACCTTAGTTACTATTCAGAACGAAGCTACTGGTGGTAATAAAGTGAACAAAGTTTTCATTGCTGAGGATATGTATTACCCTGGTGAGAGTGAGAGAAAAGAGTTTTATATCAGTATTACTTTGGACCGATTAACGGGTAAGGATGTGATCATTGTTTCCACAGAAGGTGGAGTAAATATAGAAGAAGTAGCTGAAAAAATGCCTGATAAAATTATTCGCGAATGGGTAGATCCAGCCGTAGGGTTCCAGGGCTTTCAAGCGAGAAAAATTGCTTTTGGTCTGGGACTATCAGGTACAGCTTTCAAAAGTGCAGTAAAGTTTATCTCTAATCTATATCGCGCTTATAAAGGCACTGATGCAGATATGTTGGAAATCAATCCCATGTTTAAAACTGCTGATGATAAAATTGTCGCTGTCGATTGTAAGTTGAGTATTGATGGAAATGCGATGTATCGCCATTCGGATATTGCAGAGATGAGAGATCTTGCTGAAGAAGATCCCCTAGAGGTTGAAGCTTCAGAATATCATCTCAACTACATTAAACTGGATGGAAACGTAGGATGTATGGTAAATGGAGCAGGGCTGGCAATGGCAACCATGGATATGATTAAGCTCTCTGGTGGCGAACCTGCAAACTTCCTGGATGTTGGAGGAGGGGCTAGCGCTGAAACGGTTGAGCAAGGCTTTCGTATTATTCTGAAAGATCCCAACGTCAAAGCTATACTCGTAAATATTTTTGGTGGTATTGTGAGGTGCGACAGGGTTGCTAATGGAGTAGTAGAAGCCTACAAAAATATTGGCGAAATAAATATTCCTATCATAGTGAGATTGCAGGGAACTAATGCTGAACTTGGGGCAAAAATTATTGATGAATCTGGATTGAAAGTAACATCTGCTATTACTCTTGCAGAAGCTGCTGCTCGGGTAAAAGAGGCACTTTCCTAACAGTATTTATGTATCACAAGTAACGAGGCTGTCTCAAAAGTTCTTTATTACGAAGTTTCGTTAAAAACATCTTAAATAATAGATTGAAAAAGAAAGAGGATTTATTGTTTTTAAAAATTAGCGCAGCATTTTTAAAAATAATAAAAAAATTAAAAGGGGAAGTTGACTTATGAGACTTCCCCTATATATGTGTAGATTGGCAGCATTGCTGCAAGGATAGATCAGGTGATATGGGAACGTATACGGGAATAGGAGTAATGTCGGGAACTTCGTTGGACGGTTTAGATATCGTCTGTTGTGAGTTTAACGCTCAGAGTGATAAGTACGAATATACTATTCAGACTCGTAAGCATGTACCTTATGAGGATAAGTGGAGAGCCCGTTTATCTCATCTCATGATACAGAGTGCGGAAGTGTTTGCCAAGACCCATATATATTATGGACATTGGCTAGGAAGAATAATTAAAGAATTCATCGTAGAAAATCGCATTGAACCTGATTTCGTTTCTGTACACGGTCATACTATTTTTCATCAACCTGACAAAAATTTTACCTCTCAAATAGGAGATGGAGAGACAATAGCCGCGTATCTTCGATGCCCCGTCATTACAAATTTCCGAAGTAAAGATGTCGCCATCGGTGGGCAGGGAGCACCACTCGTACCACTAGGTGAAAAATATCTCTTCCCAGGTGTGGATATATTTCTTAACCTGGGGGGATTCTGCAATGTATCCATAGGGGCTATCGCTTTTGATATTGCTCCTTGTAACAATATGTTGAATCTTTTGGCGAAAGAATACAACTCAGAATGGGAGTATGATCCCGAAGGAGAAATGGCTGCTTCTGGGACCTTGTCCCCTCCTTTACTGGAAGAACTAAATGACCTTGCATTTTATCACCAAAAACCACCTAAATCGCTGGGTTGGGAATGGGTCAGTGAGCATATTATACCCATATTTAGACAATCCGATCTATCCCTGCAAGACATGGCGCATACAGTTGTTATCCACATAGCTGATCAGATCGCAAGTGCCCTTGAGAAGTACAGTGAATCTGGAAACAGTATATTAATATCAGGAGGGGGTAGGCATAATACTTTCTTGATGAACCAGATAACGTCAAGACTGACAAATCAGGGAATAATTATAGAAAAAGTAGAACAAGATATTGTAGACTATAAAGAAGCTATTGTATTTGCTTTCCTTGGCTTGAGGGTTATGGAAGGTAAGACAACAATCTTGTCTTCTGCTACTGGTGCTAAAAAAGATATATTGACAGGCGCTATTCATTTACCCGCAAGTGGTGGGTATTTGATTAACAAGCGTTATTCATGATATGGTTAGGTATGACAATATTTTTATTCTGTCAAACGACATTTATAAGGAATCCGTATATCTCATTGAACGTGCAGTTACTGCAACCTTAAACAATATTATGACACTTACTCAGGGAGAACTTAAAGAACTGGATGCGGAAATTCAGGAACTAATTCGAAAAACCGGTGTATTTATTAAATCTGAGTTCGAAAGATTTTCTTTTCAAAAAGTTCAATATAAAGCACAAAATGATCCTTTTTCTTATGTAGATATTACTGCTGAAAATATATTGAAGGAAGGGGGAGAAAAGCTACTGCCTGGATCGGGATTTATTAATGAAGAAAGTGAGAATCAACCTTCTCAAAATGGTTATAGTTGGATCATTGATCCACTTGATGGAACAGTCAATTTCATTCACGGACTCCCTCACTTTTCTATCAGTGTAGCATTGGCATATGAAGATCATACATATATGGGATATGTGTATGGAGTTGTCCAGCAAGAGATGTTTCATGCCATTCATTCTCAAGGTGCCTTTCTCAACGAACAACCCCTTCAGGTAAGCATACACGAAAAACTGCAACAATCCCTTGTTGTTACGGGTTTTCCTTACTCGTATTCCGATTGGTTGGATAACTATATCAAAGTAATAGGGAAGCTGATAGAGAAATGCCATGGGTTGAGAAGAATTGGAAGTGCTGCCCTTGACCTTGCCTATGTAGCTGCTGGAAGAACAGATGCTTTTTTTGAATTTGGGTTAAATCCCTGGGATGTGGCTGCTGGTGCACTCATTGTGCAAGAAGCAGGTGGAATGGTCACAGACTTTGAGGGAGGGAAGCAGTTTCTTCACGGCAAACAGATTCTGGCATCAAATGGAAACATTCATAGAGATATTTTGGGATTATTGAATCAATACCTTCCCGATCTCAGTATGCTCAAGGAGGCGTGATCAGTGCTCATGCGCCCAATCCTATGACAATGATTAGCTATAAGCATTTTCGGGTGGGCGGCCCGGAGCATAATTGAGGGGATTGATATGTTTTTGAAAAAATAGCGTTAACTTTAATTTATTATTATCCAAATCCATTTGGGTAAATAAATATTAAATAGGTTTGCACTTCCAACATTTCTGATTGACATCAATCAAATAGGTAGTGATTAGAGGATAGATTAAAACGCAAATTCATATGTTAGATTTTTTAAAGAAAATATTACCCTCGAAGAAAGATAAAGATATCAGAGAGTTACAGCCTTTAGTAGACCAGATTAATGAATACTATGAGGAATTTCACGATCTGACTGATGATGAGTTAAGAGGGAAAACCATTGAATTTAAGGCATTTATAAAAGAGCAGTTGAAGGAGTTGCAGGGTGAAATAGATGCGAGAAAGAAAGAAGCCCAGGAAGCGACGGATATTGACGAAAAAGAAAACCTCTTCCAGGAGGTAGATAGAATCAGTGATCTCATCAAAGATAAGATCGAAGAGGTATTAATGGAGTTACTCCCTGAAGCATTTGCTGTGGTGAAAGAGACCGCAAGAAGGCTGACTGAAAATAAAATGCTGAAGGTAGAAGCTACAGATATGGATCGTGAAATGGCTGAGAAGCACGAACATGTAGAAATAGAGGATAATTTCGCCATTTGGAAGAATAGCTGGCTTGCGGCAGATAGCCGCATTGAGTGGAAAATGATTCACTATGATGTGCAGCTAATGGGAGGAGTAGTATTACATTCGGGAAAAATTGCTGAGATGGCGACGGGTGAGGGAAAAACATTGGTAGCTACACTACCAGTTTATCTCAATGCATTGACGGGAAGAGGTGTTCACCTGGTAACTGTAAATAATTATCTCGCCAGAAGAGATTCAGAATGGAATGCCCCAATATTTCAATTTCACGGTCTGACTGTAGATTGTATTGATTTACACGAACCCAATTCCGATGCGAGAAGAAAAGCATACCGTTCTGATATTGTCTATGGTACGAATAATGAGTTTGGCTTTGATTATCTGAGAGATAATATGGCTTCCAGCCCTGAAAGCCTTGTTCAGACACAACATCAATATGCAATTATTGACGAAATCGACTCAGTACTTATTGACGAAGCACGTACGCCACTGATTATCTCTGGACCTGTACCACAAGGAGATAAGCATGAGTATAACGAATTAAAGCCAAGGATCGACAAGTTGGTAAAAAAACAAAGGAAGCTTGTTAATCAGTATTTGGCCGATGCAAAACGAAAGATTAGCAAGGGAGATGATACGGAAGGAGGCTTAGCATTATTCCGAGCACATAAAGGGCTTCCCAAAAACAGCGCATTGATCCGTTATCTCAGCGAAACTGGAATCAGGGCAGTGATGAATAAGACAGAAGGATTTTATATGCAGGACAACTCCAAAAATATGCATATAGCTACAGATCCTCTGTATTTCACAATTGATGAACGGAACAACCAGGTCGAACTCACGGATATAGGACGAGAAGAAATCACTGAAGGAGGAGAAGATCCCAATTTATTTGTCATTCCAGACGTTGCTCAGCGATTCAACGAAATAGATAGCAATCCTTCCTTAAGTACAGATGAAAAACTGGCTAAGAAGGATGAATTGGCTTCAGAATTTGCTGAAAAATCAGAAAGGCTTCATGCTATCAATCAGTTATTAAAAGCATACACCCTCTTTGAGAAGGACATAGACTATATCGTACAGGATGGAAAAGTCATGATCGTAGATGAACAAACGGGTCGTGTTTTACCGGGGAGACGGTATTCAGATGGATTGCATCAAGCCATAGAATCTAAAGAAAGTGTAAAAGTAGAGGCAGCAACTCAGACATTTGCCTCTGTTACCCTCCAAAACTACTTCCGGATGTACAACAAATTGGCTGGAATGACAGGTACGGCGGAAACAGAGGAAGCGGAATTCTACGAAATTTATAAGTTGGATGTAGTAGTTATTCCTACGCATCGCCCGATAGTCAGAGATGATCGCGATGACCTGGTTTACAAAACACGTAAGGAAAAATATAATGCCATCATTGAAGAGATAGAACGATTACGTGAGAAGGGACAACCTATACTAGTAGGTACTACTTCGGTAGATGTGTCAGAATTATTAAGCCGTATGTTGAAGATCAAAAAGATCTCTCATAACGTGTTAAATGCAAAACATCACCAGCGGGAAGCAGAGATTGTAACTGAAGCAGGTGAATCGGGTACAGTTACTATCGCTACGAACATGGCGGGTAGAGGTACAGACATTAAGTTGGGGGAAGGAGTTAAAGAGGCAGGAGGTCTGGCAGTAATTGGAACAGAAAGACATGAATCCCGTCGGATAGACCGACAGCTTCGCGGTCGATCTGGAAGGCAGGGAGATCCCGGGATGTCTCAGTTTTACGTTTCACTTGAAGACGATCTGATGCGCCTGTTTAGTTCAGAGCGAATTGTCAAAGTCATGGACCGACTGGGGATGGAAGAAGGAGAAGTGATTCAGCATAGTATGATTACAAAGTCCATTTCCAATGCGCAGAAAAAGGTAGAGGAGAATAATTTTGGAATGAGAAAGCGCTTGTTGGAATATGACGATGTGATGAATTCACAGCGTGAAGTAATCTATACTCGTCGAAGAAATGCCCTCCATGGGGAACGTATCAAAATTGATTTGGACAATATGTTGTACGATCTCGCAGTCAATATTGCCGAACGCTATTTTGACATACCTGATTCAGAAGGGTTGAGAATGGAGTGTATCAGATTACTCTCAGTAGATCCTGAAATTACGGAAGAAGATCTCAATGATAAGCGGATAGATGAAATCCAGCAAACCATTTATGATCGTGCTAAAGAATACTATGAGCGAAAGAGTAAGAGACTCAAAGATACCATGTATCGCGGATTAACCCAGTTTAGTGGAGATAACCCCAAAGTAGATGGAGTCACTATACCTTTTTCCGATAGCTCCAAACAGTTTCGTATCATGATAGGTGTAGACATAGAAAAAGCGCTGGAATCACAGGGGCAGCATGTCGTGGATGAGTTGGAAAAGATATCTATGCTGGCGGTAATTGGGGACAAATGGAAAAATCACCTCAGGGAAATGGATGAATTGAAGCAGTCAGTACAAAATGCAGTATTTGAACAGAAAGATCCTTTACTAGTCTATAAATTTGAATCCTTCGAACTGTTCCAGCAAGCCCTCAACGACATCAACCAGCAAGTGCTCTCCATATTATTTAAAGCTAATATAGGGATGGATCATGCTCAAGCTGAAAAAGGAGGTCCGAAAAAGCCCAAAGATGATTTTAGCAAATTAACCACCAAGCATCTAAGCGCTGCTGAGGCAGCTAGAAAGCAGCGGATGGAACAGGAAAAAGCTGTCATGCGAAATGCAAGTGGAGGAGAAGAGCAAGCTGAAAGAAAAATGTCTCGAAGAGAGCGACGGGCTAAAGAGCGTACAAAAGGAAAAAAACGCTTCCCTCAAAATAGATAGTACTAAAACAAAAGATCAAATAGTAACAAACAACAAGCCGTATCAAATCCCGGCTTGTTGTTTGAGTTTACTAAGGGGAGTATTCATGAGATCGAAATCTGGTTGTACATCCTTAAGTATTTCGAACTTTTCACAGTACATGTCGGTAGATTTTTTGTTTTTCTCTACAAATTGCAGCAGCTTTTGAAAGTACTCTTTTACATTGGGATGTATATCACTCATATGCAGTGTAAAGTATTTATTGATTTCGAATTCTTTCTCTCTTGCAAAGTATATGATGATGAGCGCTTTCATCATTTTTTGCTCTTCTATACTGAAATTTGAGTTGGCGAATGCTTTGAGAAGGGTAAACAGATAACTTCTATCTAACTCATATTCATAATAGTCAGATAATTTTACCCAAAATAAATAGGGAATGTATACTCCTCCAAAACGCTCTGAAGCAAGTACAGTAAATCGATTCAGTAAATCTTCATCACTGATAGTTTGCATATGTATATCGTACAGCTCCTGAATCAGGGCTGCTTTGTTCTCCTCGGGCTCACCTGGACCATATTTGTCTTCCAGATCATCCAATAACTTAGGTAAATCCATATATATGAATAATTAATTGTCAAAAAATTCTTTCGCGATACGTAAATATACTTTCAAGATTGCAATGTTAAGGTAAAATTATCAAAAGTTGGTAACAACGACTACATTCTCTGGAATGAGGGGGCAGAATTCGCGATTAATACTACATTGTTACGGTGAAAATTGTACTCCAAGCATTGTCATTCATTTAATCTCATACTGGTTTAGAATCTATACCAGTTATTTAAGGGTTGTAAACTCAAGGTATTTGAGTAGTATCAATTGGCAACCTCAGAAATAAATTTAGTCCTGACAAGTTGGATCTCTTCTCGTGAATAATCGGTACCTAACTCATTTTGAGCTTCTTCAATATCATCGGTTTCGGAATGCATGAAGTAATCATAAATCTCATCGATCTTATCTTCATCTACGATTTGTTCGATATAATAGTCAATATTCAATTTGGTACCTGAATAAACAATTTGTTCGATGTTATTCAACAAGTCGTCATATTCCATCCCTTTCATCTCGGCAATTTGATCGAGTGGTGTTCTTCTATCCACGTGTTGAATAATAAATAGTTTATTCATTGATTTTCTCGCGGTAGATTTGACAACTACATCTACAGTGCGTTCAATCGAATTTGCCTCCACATATTCCTTGATCAATTTGATGAATGGAGCAGCAAATTTTTGAGCTTTCCCTTTACCAACGCCTGTAATATTTTGAAATTCTTCTTGTGTGATAGGGTATTTGGAAGCCATATCTTCCAAAGAAGGATCTTGAAAGATGACATAGGGGGGAATCTTACGCTCCTTGGCAATTTTTTTGCGAAGTGTCCTTAATTTATCAAATAATGCTACATCATAAGTCTTGAAGTCATCTACAGGTGCATCATCGCGATTGAATTTTTCATAGTCCTGGAATTTAACAAGATCTATCCGCTTGGGAGATGAATGAAAGGATTTCCCCTTTTCAGTAAGTTTTATTACACCGTATTCATCAATATCCTTTTCCAAATAATTATTGACGAGTAGTTGGCTGAAGATAGATTTCCATTCTTTTTCCGTCAGATCCTTTCCCTTGCCAAACATGTTGAGCTCATCATGTCCAAACATGTTGATTTGCTGGTTATTACTTCCCCGCAAGATGTAGATAAGATGCTGCATGCCGAACTTCTGATCCACTTCAAAGATTGCATCTAACGCATAGGTGACTTGTTCTGTGGCATTGTAGGAATCTTTGGGGTAACGACAATTATCGCACATTCCATTGCAATTCTTGATATCAAAAAACTCCCCAAAGTAGTGGAGCATCATTTTTCTCCTACAGGTGCCCGATTCAGAAAACGCTGCCATCTCATACAGGAGATGTTTTCCCGATTCGCGTTCACTTACGGGTTTATCTTTCATAAACTTTTCCAGTTTTACGATATCGTTGAAATCGTAAAACAAGATGCAGTCCCCGTCTAATCCATCACGGCCGGCTCTTCCAGTCTCTTGATAGTAGCTTTCAATACTTTTGGGCACATCATAGTGGATAACAAACCTGACATCAGGCTTGTCTATACCCATTCCGAATGCAATGGTAGCAGCTACCACTTGGATATCTTCATTGAGAAACATGTCCTGATGTCTGGAACGAGTATGAGTATCCAACCCAGCATGGTAGGGAACCGCCTTTATTCCATTGACCTTCAATATTTCTGCGATTTCTTCGACCTTTCTTCTACTCAGGCAATAAATAATCCCTGATTTTCCGGGCTTCTGCTTGATATATTTAATAATCTCAGTTGTAGCCGCATTATGACTCACTTTCGGACGTATCTCATAATAGAGATTAGAGCGATTGAAGCTGGTAAGAAAAACATCAGCGTCGTCAATATGAAGATTATGGATAATATCCAATCGTACTTTGGGAGTGGCTGTAGCTGTCAACGCTACGATGGGAATATTTCCCAACTGTGCGGTGATCTCACGTATCCTCCGGTATTCCGGGCGAAAATCGTGTCCCCATTCGGAAATACAATGCGCTTCATCTACAGCTAAAAAGCTGATATGGGCTTGCTTAAGAAAATCTATAAATTCCTGTTTGACCAGGGATTCAGGAGCGACATATAATAATTTTAATTTTCGGCTAAGTACTTTCTGCTTTACACTTTCGTAATCGCTTCGATTCATACTACTGTTCAAAAATCCCGCTTCCAAGCCAAATGCACGAAGTTGGTCAACCTGATTTTTCATCAGTGCGATAAGCGGTGAAATGACGAGTGCTGTTCCAGGTAATAGTATAGCGGGAAGTTGATAGCATAGTGATTTACCCGCCCCTGTAGGCATAATTACAAATGTGTGCTTACCATCCAGTACATTTTGGATGATCTCTTCTTGTTTACCCCGGAAAGAATCATAACCGAAATTATTTTTGAGTTCTTGAACAAGGTGATATTCTTTCCCTACAATAGTCTGTTCGTTCACAGTATTTCTTTAATTATTATATAAATTTAATAAAATCTTCTATAGTATGTATCCCTAAATTAAAGATTTGAAGACCATTTATTGGAATTGTTATTCTAGGAATAAATTCTTTTCTTTATTCAATTGCACAAAGCAACCAACTACCCCTGCTGGGCGTTGAAATAATGATATTTATATCATGAAACTGTTTGATTATTCTGAGGAGGAAATTGTCGAAGGTTGTCTTAAGGGCTCCAGAAAGTATCAGAAATTGCTATATGAAAAATATTATGGCAGTATGATGGCGGTATGCTTAAGATATACTCATGACAAGGAAGAGTCTAGAGATGTGTTGCATGAGGGATTTATGAAGGTGTATAAGAATTTGGGAAAATACTCTAAAGGCACAAACCTGGGTGCGTGGATTAGACGTATTATGGTAAATACAGCAATAGATCATTATCGCAAAAATGCCAAGCGCCCAAATCTCATTGAAATTAACCATGCAGTACACGAAGTTGACATTCAGGACGTAGTTTCTGACATGGCAGCAGATGAAATATTAAAAATGGTACAGCGTTTGTCCCCTGCTTACAGGACAGTGTTTAACTTATATGTGATCGAAGGGTATTCTCATAAGGAGATTGGCAAAATGCTGGGAATAAGTGAAGGTACTTCTAAGTCAAATCTGGCAAAGGCCAGGGGAAAACTGCAGCAAATGATTATAAAGTCAAAGATCATTAAAGAAACCGAAGGAGAAAGCTATGCATGATGAATCTTTTGATCGGGTGATACGGAATCGGCTTAAGGACATGGATGTAGGATTTTGTGAGGAAGATTGGGCGTTAATGGAGTCGATGCTGGATACACCTGGGAGTGAGAAAATAGACAATCATACAGATTCCAATCCCCAAAATTGGGAGCCGATGTCTATTGTCTCAGAGGAAGATTCATTTGATAAATTGATTGGTAAGAAACTATCTGAACTTACGATCGAAGGTGATATCGAAAGTGATTGGTTTCAGTTATCTTCCCAATTATATGGACAACTTGATGCATCTGTAGGACACGCATTGGCACACTATGAAGTACCTTACGATCCTGCAGATTGGGAGGCCATGCTAGAATACATGGATGCTCCTTTATGTTCACAAGTTCGCAATAAACTAGTGAACCATACTGTCAGCAAGACGACCAGCGATTGGAAATCTATGAAGTCTATGCTGGATAAGGAGCCTGCCTTGAATACACTAAAGGAGCAACCCTGGTATCCTTATGCTATTGCTGCTTCACTAGCACTACTACTTATGCTTTGGCTCCCTCAGTCGGGTTTGCTTCCTATTCAGGATCAGGACACACCATCCACCGATAACCTGACTGTAGTTGAAGAAACACCTATCACGCAGAAAGGTCATACGCGTGATGCAGACGAAATAGCTTCAGCCCCTAATCCTAATGAGGATGACTCAGGTAATATTACTACCAAGAATAGTGGTGAACTTGCATCGCGAAATCATTCTGTTAATTCAACAACAGATATAGCTGAATCTATTCAGATAGTTGAAGATGACCCTTCGAATAAGATAGCTCAGATTAATCCGATCCATACGGATCATAATATTGAACAGACTGTGGATGCAGGTATTTCAGACATTCCCCAAGGTGTAGAAAGTCAAGAGGTATCAGATTTGTCTGTAAATGGAAAAAGTGAAAAGGTATTATCTATGCTGGATGAATATCAAGGAGACCCATTTAATAGTTCTCCCTATGAATCATCCCCCAGCACATATAGAACTGAACAAGGCTTTCCTTCTATTACTCCCGTTTCTACACAGTATTCTCATACGCTCTCTGAAAGCAACATTAATC
>CAZZEC010000104.1:0-20972 GCA_964652565.1 uncultured Bacteroidia bacterium | reverse complement strand
ATTGATACATATTTGGCTGCAACATGATTAATACTCACAGGGAAGGTATGAAAAGAACTATCCTGACCCTGTGTAGGTACTTTCCATCTCATGTTAGACACATCGCCTCCACGAGAAAGTCCTTGTGGTACATAGACTTGATGTCTAGGGGTATACATTCCTGTCATTAAACACGCTCTGGAAGGCGCACAATTAGCAGCACCCGGATAAAATCTGTTAAAAATCATCCCTTCTCTTGCTATACGATCTATGTTGGGAGTTTCATAAAAGGAATTTCCATTATATCCTACATCAGCCCAACCTAGATCGTCGACATAGATGAGGATGATGTTGGGTATTTTTGGTAAAAGATTGGTACTTGGCATACACAAGGCATTCAGCTGACAAAAAAATAACATCCCAATGATGGATAGTGATCCTAGGATAAACTTTGATATAAGGTCTTTGCTAGTAATGTATCTCAATTTACACATGCGATTAATGCTATCTTATTTACAAAGCCAACTTTATTGAAATATTTTTCGTCTGAATGGAATATATACAAAATATTAAGCATTATGCTAACCGATTTTACTATGATAATTTGAATATAATTTTACAAATGTAATTAACGGCCATTGGACCTTATGTTAAGTTTGATAATAAATTGATCTCCCTCGGTTTTTTTCCACTAAGAGTGTTGGGAAGAATATGCAAATGTTTCATTTAAAGTCTACAGAATTAAAAAACCCAACTCATGTCATCATTACATTTGTTGGGAATAATTAATACTTACAAATCAAGGAATTTCAAATTGTAATCGTAACGTTGTCATCCTCTACCTGAACAGGAAGTTTAGTGAGCCCTCTATTAGCTGGTCCTTTTGCCAAAGATCCATCCTTGTTAAATTCAGATCCATGACATCTGCATCGCAATTTATCCTCAGATTCCTCCCAATCTCTAGAGCAACCTGAATGTGGACATGCACTGGAAAAAGCACTGATCGTTCCTCCAATATTTACTATCAAAATATTCTGGGTCGGATGTAATAACCATGCATCATCATTGTCGAGTACTGAAAAATCATTGGAAGTTAAACTAAACGTTACCCTGGTTACAGGAGTGCCAGGGGTATTATTAGTAGGAACTACTTCCTCCTCTTCACTACAACTTTCTAGTGAAACCCCTAATGAAGTTAACAGAGCTGCTGCACCAAGCTGGTGAATAAATACTTTTCTATTCATGATTTATTTTTATTTCAAAAACAGGGCTGGGATAAGCTTTGTTGCTCATTGCCAGATAATTCCCCATAAATGGGGAGTCAGAAATGACAAAACAGATGTACGCGAAATAAGAACATGGTAACAGGGGAATGTAATACAATGAATTTTTAACCTGCAATTGTAATTTGGACCATACATTTTTGTAATATGTAAATTATTCAATCAAATATTCATACGCATTCCATATGGCTCAAACCACACTTCCTTCAGGAATTATCGTTCCGCTTGTTACGCCCATACATACAGACTATTCCCTGGATCTGGTAGCTACGCAAAACATTATCCAACATATTGTTTCACATCGTAACTATCCCTTTTTATTAGGAACTACAGGTGAGTCTGCATCGGTTTCGATTGAGAAAAAGCATAAAATGGTAGAATTTGTATGCAAGGAATTTAAAGATCAAACTACTATATATGCGGGAATTTCGAGTAATTCACTGGAAGAGTCCATCGTTTGTGCTCATCATTATGCAGAATGGGGGGTATCTTATGCCGTTGCACATCTACCTAACTTTTTCGCACTGTCTCCACTGGAAATGCAATACTATTTTACCACATTAGCTGATCAAATCCCCATTCCATTAATTGTTTATAATATCCCGATTGTTGCCCATCACTCTATTCCATTGAGTGTAGTCGCTACCTTGAGTCAACACCCTAATATCATTGGTCTCAAAGACTCTGAGAACGATCCCATCAGGTGGGAACAAGCACTCAAAACGTGGGGACATTCTGATGAATTTTCAATATTAATAGGTGTAAGCCATATGATGTTACTTGGTTTATTGAAAGGGGCACATGGCATAGTCCCCAGTGCAGCAAACATAGATCCTGCCACACATCGGCAAATGTATGATCATGCACTACGAAATGAAGAAAAGAAAGCTACACCATACTTTGAAATAGCCGAAGCAATCACCCAATTATATATTAGTCAGCCATCACTTGGAACTTCTCTATTCGCTTTGAAAGTACTGATGCATCGACTGGGATTATGTCAGGCCAGGATATTTCCTCCCATTCAAACTATGGAGAAAAGAAATGTCGATATATTGATAGATCAGTTTGAGCAACTGTTGGATACATACAATCTTAATCCACTAGCTCAGTCATAAATGATATCCATTTACTATTATCATCCCATGTAAAAGATTACCAATCTTTTTTAACATTTAATTCTTGTCATAAAGAGGAACAAGAAATGTACCATCCAGAGCAGGCAAAACTATTGAATGCTCACATATTTGGTAAATTTCAATATTTGTAATCCGAGAACAAATTGGTGCAAAATAATTGAAATTAAATACCAATGGCGAATGGATATATTTTTCGTTAATTTAAAAGCAATATCATTATTGCTTCATATTGTCTTCAGATTCGATATCTATCTTACATTCATCATCACAATAACTGATTTAGCCTAACAAAAGCTGAAGTCTTAAAATGGTTTAATTACTCCACATGAAGTTATTTTTTTATTCATTACTCACCCTTTGTCTTATAAACATAGGCGTTCTTTATGGTCAGGATTTTGAAGTGAGAGGCTCAGTCGTTGACACGCTCAAACAACCTATACCAGGAATTACGGCTTCACTACAGGATATTTCAGATCCCAATGTAGCAGTAGGAGCTATCACAGATAAACAAGGAACCTTTACCATTTCAGTAACTAATGCAGGTAGATATCGCTTCCTGGTCTACTCTCCAGGATTTCTTTCTTTTACAGATACCTTAGATCTCACATTTCGGAGAGCTGGATATGATCTTGGTATCATACAATTGTCAGTTCGTGAATTTACAGGGGACTCGGTAGTCATAGAGGCTGAAAAACCTCCTATGTTAATCCTGGGAGATACGGTTGTATATAATGTAGGATCTTTTCAAACGAGACCTAATGCTGTATTGGAAAAACTCTTAGAGCAATTACCCGGAGTGGAAGTGAATGAAGATGGTAGCGTTACTGCTGAAGGCCAACCCGTCCAGGAGATAAAAATTGATGGTAAAGAGTTTTTTGGGAATAATGTAAAACTGGCTGTAAAAAATATTCCCGTAGATGCAGTAGATAAGGTTCAGATTACAGATAGTAAAACAGAAGAAACAGAATTTACAGGAGTCAATGATGGAGTACAACTCAAAACGATAAACATAAAATTAAAACCAGAGAAGAGAAGAGGGTATTTTGGAAATATTGCAGGGGGATACGGTACACCAGATGATCGATTTGTTGCAAAAACCAATGCCTTTAGATTCTCTCCCAAAATGCAGCTTTCTATATTAGGTATAGCTAATAATGTAAATGAAATCGGATTTGGTGGAGATCAGATTAGAGAGTTTATGGGCGGATGGGAGAATATGGGTAACTCCTCATGGAGCTCAAATGGGGTATCCATTGGAGGGGCAGGAGTGGGGCTTCCTACTACCTGGGGAGATGATGACGGATTTATCAACACACAAGCGGGAGGGATCAACCTCAATTATGAATTGAACGATCGCACGAATCTCACCACAACGTATATCTATGGAGGAAAGACAACAAATCGAGAAGAAAATACCTTTAGGGAGAACTTTATCCCTGGAAATTCATTTGTTACGGAAGATAATAATATAAGAGAGCGAAGAAATGATGGACATGCATTTAATTTATTGTGGCGACAGGATATAGATTCTACCCAACAGCTTCGCATACAAACTGCTGCAAGTTATGCTACTGAAAGAGATGAAAATATAGCTGATAACCGGAGTACTAATTCAGAAGGAATATTACAAAATAGCAGTTTGAGAAATACATTAGATCAGGATCAGGAATTTTTTGCAAATTTTTCTGTGAATTACCGCAAGAAATTCCGTAAAGAAGGGAGGAATCTATATGTAGGAGCCAGTGGGGGATTGGGTGAAGATAGTAACGACAAAGACATAGAATCTGAAAATGAGTTCTGGGAAGAAGAGAGTGAACAATACAATCTGGAATCTATTAGACAAACGCAATTATCTGAAGGTAATGAATGGAATTACCGTATGTACTCTGGATTTAATGAGCCCTTAGGAGAATTTGACTACTTAACTTTCGGTTTCAATCGCTCGCAAATGCTAGATGAAAATCAAAGAGATGCTTTTGATATAGAAAATGGAGAAGCCAGAGTACGCAATATACAGCTAAGTAACCATTTCGAACGCACTATGGATCAGAATCGAGTGAGTTTTGGATACCGTAGAGATGACGAGCATTTAAGGATTCGTGCCAGCATGAATGGTGAGCAAACAAGGCTAAAAAATGACTATATTTCTGAAGATACGCTTTTAGACCAAAACTTCTTTTTCTTACTTCCCGAGGTCGATATTAGATATACTTTTGACAATGATTGGAGACTGGAACTGGAATATGATACATACGTGAGAGAACCTTCATTATCTCAATTACAGCCTTTCATCGACAACACCAATCCCCTGCGTATCTATCAAGGAAATACAGGACTTACGCCAACCTACTATCATCAGTTTGAATTTGATTTCAGAAAATACGACAGGCAATCCCGTCGGAATATGGGGATATCCTTAGACTTGGATCTTGCTAAAGATCCTATCAACACGCAAAAGACGGTAGACGAGCAGCTCCGTCAAGTATCTATGCCAGTAAATGTTGATCGAGGACTTTCTGCACGTTCCCGAGTATATTATACGTTTCCTTTTAAATGGCTCAAAAGTAGCCTGTCTCTGTATTTGAATGGTAACTATCGTGAGAATATAGTGTTTTTGAATGAAGTTGCGACTGATGTAGATCAGTATTCAGGAGAATTCAACCTGCGCTTTCGAAACAGAGATCGTAGAGTAATTGCATATTACCTACGTGCTGGATGGGAAATCAACCAAACCAATTATGCAGAAAATAATTCTTTTGATCGCCAAACCTGGAATCATCGCTATACTGCCAATATCGATTACAATATAACGGAGAGATTGACAGTTGCTTCAAACTTCTCTTATCGGTTGTATGGAGGCGATGCCTTCAGTGATCAACAAGATATTCCGATTTTAAGTGCAGAAATCCTATACTTCCCGCTGGAATCCGGACAGTTAGAATTAAAAGTATCAGGAACGGATTTATTCAATCAAAACCAGGGGATTAACCGAAGAACTACCAGCACTTTTACGGAAGAAGAACGCGTCAATAACTTAGCCAGATACTTCCTGGTAACTGCTACCTGGAAACTTTCTTCGCTAGGAGTGGGAGCAGGAAGGAAAAAATATAGCGAGGATATGTAGGGAGAGTGTGGATTGGGAATAGATGATCAAATTAAGTAAAAAATAGAAGTGCATGAGGTATTGACGAGTGAAAGTACACCATTAATATGACTTAATATAAAAATGTAATATTAGTTTATTAACCTAAACTATACCGAAGTTCACGTATTACCCCATAAAAGGAGAAGGTGGCTATCAATGGGCCACCTTCAATGTTTAAAGCAAAGCTTTAAGTTTAGATTTTTATTTCGCCAATTCGAAGCGATCGAGATTCATCACCTTATCCCATGCAGCTACAAAATCTTTCAAGAATTTCTCTTGAGAATCACTACATCCATATACTTCTGCGATAGCGCGAAGTTCTGAATTAGACCCAATAATAAGATCTATACGAGTTCCTGTCCATTTTAATTCACCTGTCTTACGATCGCGTCCCTCAAAAGTCTCTTGTGCTTCATTCTTTGCCTTCCAGCTTATTCCCAAATCGAGTAGATTTACAAAGAAATCATTAGTCAGAATCCCTGGACGATCAGTGAATACTCCATGATGGGTTTGATCATAATTGGTATTTAGTACACGCATACCTCCAATGAGAACTGTCATTTCAGGAGCTGTCAGTGTCATCAATTGGGCTTTGTCGAGCAGGAGTTCTTCAGAAGAAACTGAATAGCGACCTCTCATATAGTTTCTGAATCCATCTACAAATGGCTCAAGTACTTCAAATGACTCTACATCTGTTTGTTCTTCAGTAGCATCGGTACGTCCAGGTGTAAAGGGTACAGTAATTTCATGCCCAGCATCTTTAGCTGCCTTTTCAATTCCTGCACAGCCACCTAATACGATGAGATCAGCGATAGAAACTTTCTTATTTCCAGATTTTACATTATTAAATGCTTTTTGAATTCCTTCGTACTTCTCCAACACTATTGCCAAGTGAGCTGGATTATTCACTTCCCAATCTTTCTGAGGGGCTAGTCTTAGACGTCCTCCATTCGCGCCTCCACGTTTGTCAGAACCACGGAAGGTAGAAGCTGATGCCCAGGCAGTAGATACTAACTGTGATACTGTCAGTCCAGAAGCCAAAATCTTATCTTTTAGCTCTGCGATATCATTTGTATCGATCAGATCATGGTCTACAGCTGGAACGGGATCTTGCCAGATCAATTCTTCCTGAGGCACCTCTGGTCCTAAAAAACGAGTGATAGGTCCCATGTCTCGGTGAGTGAGTTTATACCAAGCACGTGCAAACGCATCTGCTAGTTCTTCAGGATTTTCATAAAAATGTCTGGAAATGGGTTCGTATGCAGGATCTACTTTTAATGCAATATCCGTTGTTAGCATGAAGGGAGCGTGTGTTTTGGATGAGTCATGTGCATCTGGTACCAATCCCGCTCCTGCATTACCTTTAGGTTTCCATTGATGAGCACCTGCAGGACTTTTTGTCAATTCCCATTCGTATCCGAATAAATTTTCAAAGTAGTTATTGCTCCACTTGGTTGGGGTAGTAGTCCATGCACCTTCCAATCCACTAGTAATGGTGTACTGTGCATTTCCCGTACCGTACGTATTTTTCCAACCCAGACTCTGCTCTTCAATCGTAGCACCTGCAGGTTCTCTGCCTACATATTTAGTTGGATCAGCAGCGCCATGCGTCTTACCAAATGTATGACCACCAGCGATTAAGGCAACCGTTTCGTAGTCATTCATAGCCATGCGGCCAAAGGTCTCACGTATATCTCTCGCTGCTGCTAATGGGTCGGGATTACCATTGGGACCTTCTGGGTTCACATAGATAAGCCCCATTTGAACAGCACCAAGGGGATTTTCCAGTTCTCTATCTCCAGTGTACCGTTTATCACCTAGCCATTCAGTCTCAGCTCCCCAGTATACGTCTTCCTCAGGTTCCCACACATCCTCACGTCCACCTGCAAATCCAAAAGTCTTAAATCCCATAGACTCCAATGCACAGTTTCCTGCCAGGATCATTAAGTCCGCCCAAGAAATTTTCTTTCCATATTTCTGCTTGATAGGCCACAGCAATAGGCGTGCTTTGTCTAGGTTTGCATTATCAGGCCAGCTATTCAGTGGTGCAAAACGCTGAGTTCCTGCACCAGAACCTCCACGACCATCTGCAATACGATAGGTACCTGCACTGTGCCATGCCATACGGATGAAGAAGGGACCATAATGACCATAATCAGCTGGCCACCAATCCTGAGAATCCGTCATTAATTCATAGAGATCCTGTTTTACCGCAGCCAGATCGAGATTCTTAAATTCCTCTGCATAGTCAAACTCCTCATCCATGGGATTGGATAGAGAAGAATGTTGACGAAGTATACTAAGGTTTAATTGGTTGGGCCACCAGTCGCGATTCGAAGTACCAGCACCCGCACTGTGGTTGAGCGGGCCATGCATAAATGGGCATTTACTTTCGCTATTTACGTTATAACTGGTATTTCCATTACCGTTTGATGTTCCTGAATGAGTATGTTCCATGTTTTGCAGTTTTTGTTTAATTATTTTCCTAAGGTAGGATAATCTTTATTTATTAAGACTATGTGATTATAAGTTTAACTTATGAGATTAGGATTAGTTTTTTTTATGGGTATACCGTTTAATCATCTCCAATAAGAATGGCTGTCGAAAACAATTTTCAATTATAAATCTTGTTGAGGAATAATCCTTTTGGATACCTCATTGTAGTAAAAGTGTGGACAATATTATTTAATAGGATTAATCTTTATTTTAGTCCCTCAATCCACCTCACACAAATATCATTACTTTTTCATATTAGCTTATAACTTGACAAGATTCTTAGTAACTACCTTTCCACCCGCATCCACTCTCAATATATACGCACCGGAAGATAATTGATCTATAGGAATTGAAATGGGAGACTTCTGTATTTCGTGATGCTGGGAAAGTACTATGCGTCCTGAAGCATCGAATAGTTCAACTTTTACTCGTTTATTTATTGGATTTCCAACCCTTAAATAAAGCGTATCCTGAAAAGGATTGGGGTAGGGGTGAAGAGAAAGAGAAGAATGGGCGACATTAGAACTATCTAATTCAAGATTTGCTAGATTGTGGTTCTTAATCTGGGTAACAAAAGGAATGAAATGTTGTCCATGAATGGGTCTTTCAACTGTACCATCAGGTTGTTTCCATCCTACTGCAATTCCTGCATTCTGACCTGTGAAATGGTACTTCACTCGTAGCAAGTATTCATTACCAGATAATAAATGGACATCAGATGATACTTGTTGATCTGATGACTCCCATTGGTTTAAACGTGTGGATTGAGGTACTTCTGCTAAAGTAAGATAGGTTTCTGGATCATCTTTTTTGCTTAGTAATAAGGTGGCTCCTTGTTGGCCGGCTATCCAAAAGGTGTAGTCTCCCGAAACGGGAGGAACGATAAGTCCATACACGTGTGTCTCGTGATATCCACTCAATGATTGTTCAGGATGATAGTAAAATGATGTATGTAGAGATCGCTGCAGAAGAAAAGAAGAATCGAATTTCTTAGTTGACACACGCTGATGATGGGTTTGATAAGTTTCAGAAATGATATGTGCGAAATTGTTGCCATGATTTGTCCTCAAGGTCGGCTGTAATGCATGTTGGGAGTCATTGTGTTGTCCTGTTAAAAGGGCAGACTCGATCGCTACATAGCCGCAATCCTCTGCTATGTGTTGGATTTCCTTATCCAGTGAGGTTTCTTCCTGAACAAATATTTCTACCCCCTCTTTATTCAGATGATTCCATCTCAAATGTGCGGGATCTGCTTCTTCAAAAGATTGTAATCCCGCAAAGAAATAGGGAGTATGTGCATATTGGTTATTGAAATGAATATGATGCCAATCGCTGCTGACGACAGTGCCACTTCTTCCTGCCTCCATGCGATTTCCATGATATTTAATATAGGGTTCAACAGCTATCCAACCCACGTTCTCAGGAGTAAAATGAACTCCCTCTCCTTCCTCAGATTGTAAGCACATCCAACATCCTTCTGTGTTTATATGTTTGATCCTGATAACTACTGCCCTGGGATCATTCACAGAATTACAGTGTGCCAGCACCACAGGTTCTGTTTCAAATGGAGTAGGGAAGGGGATATACAACCACTGATGGTTTAATAGTGTATTGCCAGCCATGATGGTATTTTCTCCCTCTAAGTGATAGACTCCTGCCTCCATAATCCAATAGCAGATTTCTTCTTGTACATGCCTGCCATCCATATATTCCCATTCGTGGATCTTGCATTGAAATTGCTGATCTCCGATCTGCTGTATACGGGTAGTGCATGCCTGCGATCCTCTATAACTCACAGGAGAGACAACCACAACGGGATCCTCATAGCTTTGTTGAAAGTATACATCGTGCCATTGGTGTTCTCTTTGTTGAAGAATTCGCTTGCGGCCCAATTCACCAAAATGGACCCGAGTCTGATAGGACAAATCCTGACAGCCATATGACGAGGGATCTACTACTGAATGGGTTGCAATAAGCGCCGGTTTTTCCGTCATGTAATCCATAAATTTGGCTTGATCCAAATCTTCATTTCTGGCACCTAACCAATCTTGTAGCAGTGTTCCAAACACTTGTCTGTAATCGTATTGCAATTGCTTATCTACATCCGGTGCTCCTCCGTTGAGAAGTTCGGGATCAATCCTTATATTCTTTCCAGTCATACCCGCTTGTACTTGACTTCCCATGACATACATGGGTCCCAATGTTCCATGATCTGTCCCTTTATTGGCATTTTCCGTTATCTTTCTTCCAAATTCTGAAAATACTACCGTCATTACACGATCTTCAACATTCAATTGATGTAGATCTTTTTGGAATGCGCGTAATGCCTGAGAAAGATCTCCCAATAGTGAGCTGTGCCAACCTTTCACAGTATCACCTTGTACTACCTGATTTGCATGCGTGTCAAATGATGCAAGGGTTGTAATAAATATTTTTGTACGAGATCCTCCACTCAGCAATCTTGCGACCATTTTTAGTTGGTATCCCAATCCTCTGGCATGGGGATAACTTTCTGTATTCCTGCCTTTTCGATATACCTCATCTACCTTCTTCGCGTATTTATTGAGGCTATTCTCAGTTTGAAGAATATGACGCAATTGATCTCCGTAGGCATTGTTGGGGAGTGTCCCCAAAGCTACTCCCGTATTGACACTCAATACATTTTGCAAGAAGCCTCCTACATTTGTGAGTTCTACTTCCACTGAATGCTGAGCGTGCGTATGAAAACCCAGACTAGGCCCTCCCAGGATCACCCCCAAAGGATCGGGAAGCTCCTGAGACAGGTATTCTTCAAAACCATTGTAATAACTTTCCAAATATCTTCCCATCCAACCCGTCTGAATAGAGTGATTCTGATCCAGTCCATCTCCTCCAGTCATCATAATATCACTGGATTTGAAATGAGAACGATTGGGGAAGGGATATCCTACACCTTGAACAATGTTTAACTTTCCCTGCTCATATATATCCTTCACAGGTGTCATGCTAGGATGGAGACTGACTGCCTGTGTGATATCTAGTTGCTGATCTAACGAAACCAGACTTTGGAGTGGAAGTCTCAAATTAGGTCTGATATTAGCGTAGAGATCATATTGGTCTATAGGCACCAAATTATTGATCCCATCATTACCTCCTCCAAGATATACAAGCACGATGGCTCTATCTGAATATACACAACCCTCTGCTGCCAACTCTGGTGCAGCAAATGCCCTCACAGGTAAGCTATTGAGCAAAAAGGGAGTCATTCCCAATGGAGCGCTTATTTTTAGAAAGTCTCTTCTATTCATATTTATTCTCAAATAGTTATTCCCAACAAATCAAAAAACCTGATAATCTGGCGAACTCATCACTGCAATACATAATTCTTTTAAGTGTTGAGTAACATCGGTAGGGTCATCTGATACCAGATACATCTCCCATTCCTGTTTCCAGTCTTCTTCACTGGCGTTTCCCAAAAAAATCTGTGTAAATACTTGCCTTCGGGAATCATCGGGAGAAATGACCAATAGTAGATCCAATATTTGGTTGACTATACTGCTTGCATCTGCATGATTATGAAAGGTTCTTTTAACAAACGATGCAAGATCTATTTCAAGTGGTGCCGGAATCAATTTGTTAGGCGTTAATAGAAGCTTACCCATTTCCAGGCGCTCCAGGATCGTAATTCCATTGATCCAGTTTTTGCTGTAGTTGGGTCCATTGTAAAATCCTCCATACCCTTCTACATTGTCAGGGACCATCAATCTCAGCCCATAACTACTTGCATAATATTTGATCTGTCTCCAAAGATCTTTAAAATAAAACTCTGTTTCTTCGTATGGATCGGGGATATTGTCTTCTAAAAACATATTAAATGTAGTAAACATCATCTCCATCCCGGATTTTATTTTACTACCCCTGACTGCTACATGTCCTCCATCTTCATCATAAAAATGTTGGCTTATAAGTAGTTTGTTTATCACAGGTTGCATTTCATAATCGTTGTGTTGGAGTTCTATGGCTAAGGGTTCAATAATATCCTGCTCTATTTGATCATCAATGTAATCCGATACAAAGAATCTATACATTCTTCTGACAAAGGATCTTGCCGTTTCAACCTGGTCAAATATCATCTCTATGAAGTCCCATAATTCGCGATACATATCTGTTTCGGACTGTGCACCTCTTATTACCCTGTTTCCAAATGCTTTACTAAAGGTTTTGTCCTCCTTGTCGTGATTTCTAATTTTTCCATACCCCATCTGTAGACCTGTATCGTGATCTACAGGTAGGGGATATCTATCTTTATCTGTAAACCCTGTCAACACCCTTGCTGCCTGTCTTACGTCGTGCTCTGTGTAATTCGTGTAGTCATCTCTCCCGATTTGAGTCCCTTTTCGTATTGTAAAGAGTTCTAAAAATTCTCGGGCATAATTTTCATTAGGGCTTTGATGAGTATTGATACGATTGTTGAGATAATTGAGCATTCTGGGGTTGAGCGTAACTTTGTATGCAAGTTCCTTGAGATTTCCATTTGCATACTGCATCATCAGTCGCCAGTAATCAAACCCTTGCTGAGGAGAACCAAAATCTGTGATAAATAATGTATGATTGAAAAATGCTAATTTTTGACGAATAGATTTACCTCTGGCTAGCTCCTGAATGATCCAGCTTTTAGTCAGTAAATGCTTCATACTACTAGGGATACCCGGATCCTGGTTTGTAGTGAGAAAAGGAACTTTATTGATATATGAGATAGGACCTTCTGGCAGGGTCAAATCTTCTGGTTCTGTCAGGAGGTTGACTGCCTGATGAGGAGTAAGAGATGCCAATTCCTCTATGCGATCCTTCGTTACGAAGAAGGTAGTTCTATGTAGCAAATGTTTTGCCCCTTCAAAACCCAAGGTACTATCCTTGGAAGCGAGTGATGCCATAAATGTTACTAATCATTAATTCTGCTAAAGCATGTTACAGACAATGATGAGCAACTATTATAAGTAGGTAACTAATTTTCACCCACAATATACGATATTAATTTAATTCACAATTAATTTTTTACGAATTATCGATCAATAAGCACTTCTTACCGAAATGTAAAATATTAAGTAGATTTGTTCAAACGCTGATACTGTAATCTAGCCACATCCGTTGGCGACTTAAATATCTTATCGAGTTGCATAGTAATGGGAAGAGACAATTTTTGAAGAGCTATGGAGACACCATTGAGCGGTTCCCCTTCCTGACGGGAGGTGGGATTCAATCCCTTTCTGATAGCACCTGATATATAATAACTGGCCTTGATATTGATAAATTCTTGAGATACTAACTCAAATCCATTATTCTTCATAATAGAGGAGTAGTAGGAAATGGGTCTCCCATAACACAATTCATCCCCTTTGATTTCACGCTCGACGCGCTCAAACAAAAAAACTTCTGATTTACTCACCCGACTGAGCTCATTCATAATCTCTACCAACATGTTTTCATCAGTATTGTGTTGAAGCACGGTTGCAGTAAAAACGATATCAAAAGATTGATCTTCGAAAGGCAATTCTGTTCCATTTATCTTGATTACATCTACCTGTTCTGGAACTTTTTGCCTGGCTAATTCTACCATCTGATTAGATATATCAACACCTACTAATTTTGATGGACCTTTTTTCAATACCTCTACAAGGTTCCCTCCAGGACCGCTTCCAATTTCAAGTACAGATTTATTTGTAAAGTCAACTCTGTCTAATAATGAGAGGAATTTTTTTCGCTTATATCGATAATAAGGTTCATCATCACCAGCAATTACATTTTCACCATTCTCTCTAGACTTTATTCTTTTCCCTACTTCTGACCAATACGTTTCTGGATTATAACGCTCCGACATAATTTTACATTAATATTACTTAAGTAAAACCTAGTACTACTCCAGTTACAGGAATAGATATAGCGCCAAGATAGCTAGAAAACCCATTGCATCAAAAGTGTGTCTATCTGGAGAGCATACATAAGGTTACACTGATAGAAAATACCTGTTTCCCTATACTCCTTGTAAATGTAATCTTACCTGTTTCCAAACGCCCCAGAAACTTGTACCAATACCTTTGAGGAAAGTAGGGTAGTGGAAATGAAAAATCCTGGATACTAAGTATTGCCCTGCAAAAATAACAATCCAGGTAGAGACCATCGTAGCTATCGCTGCTCCCATTGTCCCCATGTATTGAATTAAGATTAGATTAAAAATGAAATTCACGCCAATACTTCCTATCAATATCTTAAGATTTAGATCTGGTCGGCCAGCCGCATCCATTGTGATACCAATCATTCGACCAAAGGGCTTAATAAGAGAAATAATGGCAAAAACTTGTAGAATTGGGGCTGAAGGCAAATAATCAGCTCCTGCCAATAAGGTAATAATCCACTCAGGGAAAATCATCAGCACGATAGCTAGTGGAATGACTGCCCACATCATCCAGGCAATAGCTATTTGTATAGTTTTTAAGGGAAACTCCTTTTTCCCAGTAGATTGAATTCTTTCGCTGACTTTAGGATAATATACCTGGGCAATGGCAGTTAGGGGTACTTCAAGATAATTAATGATCCTGCTGGCAATGCTATAAATAGCTACAGCTTGTGGATTTATCATAAATCCTATCATCAATATATCTACTTTTTTGTAAAGCATGGAGCCAAGGCCTGTACTTGCACTAAATTTCCCGAAGTCGTACAGGGTTTTCATCCAGCGTCTACGTAATTTAGAGAGCTGTATCTCTTTTCGGCTCATCCATGCAATAATCAAAAAGCCCAGAAGGTAGCCCAACCCCTGGAATAGCATGAGCCAAAGTAATGGGGTTTCATTTTCTATCAACATCAGACTTACAACCCCGGAGATATTTCCCAGACTTATTCCTATCACAGAAAACCAAATAATCCGGAAGTTTTGACGAGAGGTGTGAAAACTCTGAAACAGTTGCACCAATCCGGCAGGTATTGCGACTATTGGATAGTAATACGCAAGTTCCAGAAGCTGAGGAGCTTGAAGTTGTTGGTAGAACATCAGGCAGATCAATAAAAAAATACCGGAAATACACACTGACAGCAAGATCTGTAAAAACAACGCAGCAGAAAATATTTCCTGCTGAGACTCTTTGTGTCCTACTAAATGATTGATCAAGCCATTGTGAATGAATCCTGTTCTGAAAGTCTCAAAAAAAACATGAAACGTCAGGTACAATGACCAGACGCCCATATAAGTAGTACTGAGTAATCTTACCAGAATGAGAAAAGACAAGAATTGAAACCCCAGGCTAGTGGCTTGCTGAAGCATAGCATAGCCCAGGGTAAATCGTGAATTTGACATGTAGTTAATATAACAAACCTGTAACTCGGTAACCCGATGAAGTATTGGAATACCAATCTTTGAATATTACCCCTTCATTTTCCGCCCATTCTGAGAATTTAGTATATGAAGAATTGACGGGAATAGTTTCTTCAGGATACTTGAAAGGAACTGGAAAATTAATTGCCCAAATCAGATTATTTTCAGTTTTATAATATCTGTTAGAAGCTGGGTCCGAATCATCATCTGCGGTACCAAACAGACCGGTATTAGCTAAATCAGTCGGTGTATGATCTGGTAAATGTACCTCATTTCCTCTGGTCAGGTTCGTAAAAATAAAAGGATTATAAGGGGGGGCACCTAGTGAAGACTTATCTTGTGGTGAAGCAAATGTAATTGTAATGGGGATGTTTACAGGTTCAATATATGGATCACCTTTTACCGTGTTAACAAATCCACCTCCTGGCGCTGCCATAATTTGATACCCATTATCAAAGCCAATGATCACCGCTTTGCTTTGGCCAGACTCTGTACCATTACCACTAAGTGATACGATATCGTGGAATAATCTCGTGCCATTTACTTGTGAGATGGTGGATGGAGCAACATCCAGTTCTATTCCAAACCCATTTCTAAAACCCGCTCCCATTGCTTCCAATTTATAATTAGCAACTATTCCTGTTACTTGTCCAATCAAATTTACCTGATACTGATAGTTGTATTGAATGACCATATCATTAAGGTCATAATCCCCCTTTCTTGGCCAAAAATCTTCAAATGCCAATGTCCCATATACATCCTTCCCAGGAAAATAGGAATCAAAAGCTTTGGTGGGATCATTTGGATACAAGTCAAATTCATCATCTACACCATCATTATCTGTGTCAGGAGACACTTGAGTTACCTCTGCTAATTCCTGTCGAATAATGGCTTCATATGGAGTAGCAGTTATAAAAAATACTGCATCATTAAAATCTTTATCCCCACCAGGACGATCAATGTCTTCAATACCTATGAGTAATAGATCTCTAGCATCGTCTTTAAGCGTAACGATATGACTTTGGTTACTTTCGGTAGTAAAATCGTTAAAATTCTTATTAGAAAATTTGATTTGGTCTTTTCCGGACTCCTCGACTGTATTGCTATTATTTTGATATCCATCTGGTACCAAAAACCAACCTATACCCGTATTTGAATTAAATCTTCCCAGGTGCACCTGATCTCCACTTCTCAATCCCCCTCCTGATCCACGATAAGAAAGATTGGGAAAAATGATGGTTAGGTTATTGATATCATCCACTGATTCTGGCGGATTATTAAGATTATACGTGTAAAATCCCAATGCATTTTTATAACCTGCTCCTTCGTGTACAAATGTAATATATACATCCGCCACAGCTCTTAATTTAATATCTGCATTTACGCCATCTGCTATGTACTCCGGATTCCTGTTAGGTACTTGAGATCCTTCGGGCAGTGATGCATTAACCAATGCGAGTAGTTCAGCACTAATGTCATATCTTTCTGGTTCAAGGTAGTCCGGTACCCCTTGAGTATTATAGGTACCCATATATTCAAAGTCCAATCTTCTTCTTGTAGTTAGCGTAGGAGAATTACGGATTGTCTCTTCATTATTGATAATGGGATTTGCATCTTGTACAACTACGACATCAGGGTCTTTGTCTCTTCCGCCTAAGATGTAAGCGCTTTTTGAGGAAGACAAATGTATTTGATGTATTTGTGGGACTCCAACATAAGAGACTAAAGCATAGATCGAGTCTACGAATGAAGGCAATACAATGGAGCTCCTGTATGTACCACTGCCATCTGTCATCCCGTATTCAAGTATCGAAGAATCTGATTCTGGGTGTCCCAGGGTGAGTGTAATAGGAACTTTAGCTAATGGGAGGTTATTATCGCTTAATATGACAATGTCGAAAGTATTAGACTTAGTTGTAGAATAATCAAAATGATCTGAAACTGTTTTAATTTCATCCGTAATATCAGGGATGTCATTATTCTCTGGCATGTCTAAACATGATGAGAGAGCAAGTAGGGTTAGGATAAACACATAGTATCTCATAGTTTTGAAGTTATATTATGCAAATATAATAATTATACGTTATTCGTATATATAATTTCTAATAATTAAATTATACTCAAATATAGCTTCTGTCTTGGTATATGGATACTTATATCGATTAGTTCCAATATTGAGTTGATAAATGACTCAAAAGAATAGATAATGGGTTAGGTTTGAGCTATACGAGAAGTCTTGTGAAATTGACCATCCCAAAAATGTTTTCTGTTGTACAACAGATCGGATGGAAAAAATAGGCTTACTATAGTACCAGGTATACTATCTTTTTGTGAAACTATTTTTATGGAAGCCTGATATTTGGAGAGGATTTTTTTTATGATTGTCAATCCCAAACCTGCACCATATTTCTTCTTATCTGTATTCAGGGTTTCAAATATTTTAAACACACGTTCGTGATATTGTGAGGCAATCCCTGGTCCATTGTCTATAAAATCCAGAAAAAGTCCTTCTTCGCCTTCACGTTGTACAATACAAATTTGAGTGGATTGATCTGGGAGTTGATGTTTAATAGAATTGGTAATGATCTCATTAAATACAAAATACAGATCCTGATCGTAAATGAGGATTTGCGATACTTTTTGGGGTAAATCAATCTTTACATGATGAGATACTGCAAATGATCGGGCAATCTTTTCCAGTAGCACATTGGGGTCCGTCCAGCCAGGCTTATATTCTATCCCTGCATCAATATATTTTCCAATACCAGCTACCAGGTATTCCATTCTGTGAATATTTTGATGCATGAGGTTGAAGTATTCTCCCAACTCAGGTGTTACACAATCTTCCATTTCATGTTCAATAAACTGTGTCAATGTAGCAACTCCTCTTACTGGGGTTTTTAAATCATGGGAAGCCATATACGCAAAGTTTCTTAAGTCGCTGTTCAGGTACTTTAGTTTTTCAATTAAATCATTCTGTTTATCATTACTAATCTTAAGATGATCATTTTGGAGTTCAATAATCTTTTTCTGAAAGAAATCAACGCGATCATTTTTCTCTAATATATATCCAGCAACAAGACTTACGATAGCTATGGTTGTTACGGATACGATCTCAAAAATATTTACAGCAAATGAATTATTACTGACGAACAAGGCAAAGAATGTAAAGGATAGTATTAAAATAAATATAATACCATATTGATATTGTATAAGTACTCGCCCCAGACTGGTCATGTATATCAGTATCATCATCGTAGAAATACTGAGATAGGCTGGAATAATATAGGGAAGCGTAGCAATTAATAACACACCAAATTGAGCGAATAGTAATAGTACTATAACTGTAAATTGAATAGTATCAGTAGACTTAAAATCTGGAGAAAAGGATAAGGCAAAACAAATCAATGATACAGGCATAACCATACCCAATCGAATACTTGCAGGCGTTATGTAGGCATCACCATATAAAAGATAATCAAAATAGCTATATGCACCATAAATCAAGCCACCCATAAGCGTTGCAATCCGTACATACCAAAGATCATGGTCGAGACGATACGCTCTGTATTCTTCTTCAAATAAGGTATTGGTGAATACCAAAGTCAAGGGATGCATCCGCTTTGTGAGTTTATTCAGCATAGATAAACAGGCATCATATGTTAGCACATTTATATACAAATATAGTAATATATTTATTATAAAATAACTATTTCTTGGCTATCATTAATATAACAGTATATCTCAAGGAAAGACTCTTCACGATTTTATATTGATTATCAAGCGAGATGAATACTTCCAACATGATTCCCTGATTGTATAAGTTATTTACACCCTATGTAAGGTTTTGACTCTAAACGTAGGATCAAACGTTATTTATAGCCTATTGGGAGGCTTCTCTTATAGTTATATATGTTTTTGAACATATGATTTAACTTCATAAAATGAGTCAAAGAACATTTATTCTGCTGTATTTATGTAGTTCCAGAATTTTTTCGATATCGTTATTCGTTGTGCGAGAGGAATTTACATACAATGAATTGTTTCTATTAATTCGATATTGATATATTATTAAATATCACATACTATTTACTTATAAATATTTCCGCTTTTTCTTACAGGCGTCATAGCTGCTCTTTATAGGGTGATGTTATATACCATCAACCTTGCATATTTATCTCGTTAAATGATGTTTAGTATAAATTTTTTCACCTAATGTAGTAGTATATGACCAGAAATTTTATGAATAATCTACGCCAACGATTCATGTGGAGATGGATATTGCCAATGTTACTAGGTATTGGGATAGTACTGTCTAGTTGTGATAACGATTCAATGTTCCTGCCAGAAAATGTTCCTCCTGTTATTGACAGTGATGCCTTTTTAGAGCCCTCTATGATGGCAGAATTGGGTCCAGAAATGATCTCTGGATATCAGGCTGTTGATAAAATGGGGATTATCCAAAATGGAGCAGCATGTGCCAATTGCCATCCACCGACGATGATAGATCTGGCTTTCTTTGATTTCGGAGAAGATGATCTCGATCGTCGCGACGGACCGCATTTCTCGCGAGAGATCGCTAATGAACTCATGAGTATGGTAGGTTGTGGACAAAATGATCTGGCAGATGTACCAGTGAGTGACCTGGATAGAGACCATGTAAAAGAGCTGAGAGAGGCACTTCGAGGACATTACAACATACAGTCTCCTAAAAATCCCGATACGTATCGTATCCTACAACCAGAAGAGATGCAGCTCTCTGGTGCTAACAATGCAGAGCGTGACATTAATTTTGCAAAAGAAGAGTTGCCTAAATGGTTGCCTACTTTATATGAAAGGGAAATGCGAAGGAAAGCAGATGTTATACCTTTACTGGGAGAACTTAGACAACTTTACAGTCGTTTTCACGAAATGCGAATTCCTGTACAATTTCCCATATGGTCGGGCGACCCTGCTGATGGACCTTCTAATAATACGCTGAATGAATGGTTAACGAGTTGTGGATTCACTTCCAGCAATCCACAATACATTCAAGCGCTTAATAATTATCGTGTTAATCCATCTATTGAGAACTTTTGGACTTTTTTTGAATTGGCAAAAGAACTTGAAACCCCCATCAACTGTCCTCCTGGATCTCGTGCGGTTTCGATGGAAAGGCATAAACGAATGGCTTCATTGATAGCAGGGCAAATCATGCATGAAATCATCAAAGAAGAAAACGGACAGGGTCAACTTCGATGTGCGTCTGGCTGTTTTCTGAGTGATGGACCCATTGCTTTTGATTACCGTATTTCAGAACAGGGAAAAGATCTCCAAAAGCGACATTTCAAAGAACTCACAGTCAGTATTTGGGATCCCGCCGAAATCTTCAGAAAACCCCATGTCGAAGGCAGTACAGCATCAGAAAGGACTGCCAATATGGGGTATGATTGCCTTACTACCCGTGGATTAGAAGGCTTAGGCTGGAAAGCGGGTTGGCATAAAATGAAATACTCTGTTTCTAAAGATGGCCAAGCTTCCTGGTTTGCCTTGCACCACCAATTTGACGCCTCTAAATCGCGAGGATACTTCCGAGAGGCTAC
>CAZZEC010000103.1:0-20995 GCA_964652565.1 uncultured Bacteroidia bacterium | reverse complement strand
AGAAGTATCGAGATTTTCGCTTACATGTAGAATTCTTTATAAGCGCTCCTGGAGGCAACAGTGGTGTGTACCTTCAAAATCGATATGAGATCCAGGTACTAGATGGCGATTCTACCAAACACGGCATGGCTGCGGTTATTAACGAAACTGAATCACCGTATTATGCCTATAATGGTGTTGGCAAGTGGAATGCATATGATCTCATATTCCGCGCTGCTAGATTTGAAAATGGTGAGCGAGTTGAGAAAGCCATGGTTACACTATATTTTAATGGTCAAAAGGTACATGCAAATCAATCTATTAACCAGGTTTGGGGTGGACCTAATTCTGGAATCGACGGGGGAAATGATGGAGGGAAAGGGATTACAGATTCACCGGGAGGACTCAAACTTCAAGCAGAAGGTCATGATGTGCTTTATCGGAACATTTGGATCAAAGAACTTGAATTGTCTAAGGCAGATACAGACTTCTAAATGACGGTCTTCATTCACTCTCTTCCCTTAATCTTAATACAATTTCAAGCGCAGCTGGGCAAGTAAGTGTGTCTTTTAACGTAGCCTGTAATCTTTTGTGCATGCCATTACTATCTGTATGAGGATATTGTCTACAAGCTTTTGGACGAACTTCATAAATAGAACACCTGTGATCCTCCGCCAGGAAAGGACAGGGTAGAGAATGTAAGACGTAATCTCCGTCCTCATCTATATATAAATATGCTTCAACAAACTCTCCAGAGCGCATATTCATGTATTTGGCAATACGATCTATATCATTGTTTACAAACTTTGGACCAAGGGTCTTACAGCAATTTGCACATTGTAGGCAGTCTATGTATTCGAATACCTCCTGATGGGTCTGCTTAAAGGCTTGATCCAGTCTTTTTGATTTCGTTTTTTTAAGCTGTTGGAGAAATTTTTTATTTGATTTTTTCTCCTGTTGAGCTTTTTGCAAGTATGATGAGAGATCCTCTTCCAAACTACTACTTAATTGACAATTTTATGAAAGGAACTTGAGATACAGTAAACTTTTTTTATAGTTCCCTTATTTTTACATTTAATACTAATCCCTTTAAGACAGCACAAATATAACAGATAAAGGGAAAGGCTTATCCGGGTTAAGAGGTTCTTGTAGCTTTTTCACTGATAGCCCACTGTTAGAAAAAACTTCCAACCAAGACTCAAAGGTACGGTAATACCATTTGTAAGGATGTGTAAACGCTCCGGGTAATCCTTTCCATGCATCATCCATCCACTGGCTTGTATATGACAATCCATCCCTCAAAATATGAAATGGATGTAAAGTCTGGATGACAATATGGCCTCCTGGTGTAAGGTTAGACCGTAAGGTGTTGAGTAGTCTTGGAGTTTCCCATTCTTGATAAAGACAAAAATTAGCTACAACAGCATCATATGGTGATTCAGGAAGCATTGTACCTGCTATGATCCCTTCATAGCTCTGCAGATAATACTGTCCTTCCGGATGTAAGGATTTTGCCTGTTTGATCAACAGTTCTGTGGCATCTATCCCCACCGTCGAAATACCCAGCTGAGCCATCTTCCTTGTGAGCCATCCTTCTCCACATCCTACATCCAGTAAACTAGCAGGATTTAGGTCGGTCAATATATCGACAATGGCAGGGTTAGTTATTTGCCGCGATGGTATATCCTCATTTGAAAGAAGATGAATCCATTGCTGTGCATTGTGCTGCCATGAAGCTTGTATATCATTCATAAATTAGGTTAAATTTGATAAAGTATTCATAAACAATATAGGTGCAGCTATTATACCGCACCTATATATAGTATCTAAAGTTGTATATTTTACGCTACTCATTTTTCTAATAAAACCTACCCTCTACAATGCAGGATCGGCTGGTGTATTAGGGTTATTATCTCTTTCGCTTTGAGGGAAGGGATAAAAATTCCGATTGCGTTCTTCCGTAAATACTTGAATATTACCAGAAGGTTCAGGACGGCTGAACCTTCGGCTATCTTCGAGACTCATACCTGTCAAAAATAACTCCGCTCTTCGATTTCGATATATTTCCATCAAAATAGCCGCTTCTGTTTGGTCTCCAGAATAAGGGCCAATATTAGCCGATATATTCAATGGATCATCCATTCGGGTACGAATGGTGTTGATTTCAGTGATAGCATCTGAGAGCTGCCCTTGACGAGCAAACGCCTCAGCCTTGATTAAAGTCATCTCAGCAGGTAAATAGATGGGAATGGATTGTACATCCAATTGAAAAAAGCCTTCGAGTAGCTCGATTGATAAACCATTTTGGTTTTCTGCATCTGATGATGCTAAATAAAAATCTAATCGTCCATCGTCGGGATCAAAGGAAAAATCATCTTCAGGAAGACCAAAATTATCTCGTGGTTGGAAATTGGGATCTCCCTGAAACACACGTACCCAGATTGGATTGGGGTTTTCTATATCGTATGTAAAAAATGAAACACTTGATATATCCACTTCATTCGCCGCATCAATAGCAGCTTGAAAATTACCCGCCAGAAGGTTGTATCTGGCTAAAAAGGCATTGAGACAATTTACGAGATCTATAGTACCATTACCTAATATCTGCTGATCAAACTCAGTAGAAACAGGAGTGCTTTGTAACAATGAAACTGCTTGTTCAAGCAGCGTGATAGATGAATTATATGCTACTTCCCGTGAAACAAATGAGGCATTCCCTTCTAGTGATACATCTATAACTACCTGGTCGTAGTTCTGAGCAAGATAGCCAATGGTCAGAGCCTTGAACATATGACCGTAAGCGATTAATCCACTTTGAGTTCCGGGATCAAGCTGTACATTGCCTGCATTATCGATCAAGTTTTGCGCCATACCATTGATACGCAACAACGTGGACCACATACCCTCAACATTGGAGTTGAAGTTGGGAAGATCTGTACCTCCATCTTCCAGTTCGATCATATTCTGAAATGTGGTAGTAATCCCGACTTCACGTGTAGTAACCGCTGGAGTTTCTATAATCCATCTCAACCCTGTTGTGGAATATAGCTGTCTAACACCAATACTCAACGCCAGTAATCCCTCTCTGGAATTAAGCGCCTGTTCTTCTGTTGGCGCATTGGGATTAGGGATATCGTCTTCGCAACTTAATATGCTGCAGAAGATTACTATAAGTGTTAATATGTGATATTGTCTTTTCTTCATGATAAATTCTTGAATTAACTAATTGATTAAAAAGTAAGTGTGAGTCCTAAACGGTAGGTACGAGGTATAGGTACTTCAGCAAAGTCGAAGCCTCTTACACCATTACTTTGTCCAGTAGCATTAATCTCTGGGTCCCATCCTGAATAATCATCGAATGATACCAGATTGCGACCTACAAAGTTCAATCGTATACTATTGATGGCTGGCAAATTAGGGGTGATGGTATATCCCAATGAAACCTCACGCAACTTGACAAATGAACCATCTTCGATGAATTCTTCAAAAATTCCTGCTTCTGCACCGCCGAGGCCTTTGGGTAAATTGCCTAATAACTCCTCTCCCACATCACTACCGCCACCAAAAATTACGTTATCCAACAGTCTACGATTCCAATTAAATACATCGAAGCCTTGTACCGCATCAAATTGTATCCTGAATGAGAAATTTCGATACTTGACTTCATTTATCACTGAGCCGATCCATTCTGGATTGGGGTCGCCGATTACTTTAGAAGATTCACCCTCCGGTGTTGTCCCTCTACTAGGGTATCCATTGGCATCTATTAAAATAGAACCATCTTCATTGCGGGCGTAAAATTGACGAAAAAATACCCCGAGTGGTTCCTCAGGTATTACTGCATTAGTACCAAAGCTTCCCGCTAAAATGATGCGCTCACCAATGATTTCCGTTACCTCATTGTTGTTATCGCTGAAGGTGGTAGTAAGGGTCCATTGTAGATTATCTGTTTGAACTGGAATAGCTTTAAAAAGGATTTCTATGCCCTTGTTGGTCATGGAACCTACATTTTCAAATCGACTGCTAAATCCATTGGAGGGTGCTAGGACGCGGTTTAGTAAGAGATCCTCCACATCCATCTCGTAGTAGGTAAACTCTACACCTATACGACTATCAAATAGCGCGAAATCTACCCCTATCTCAACTTCTGTCTGTCTTTCTGGCTTAAGATCAGGATTCCCCAGTAAAGTACTAGGTACCAGGCCAGGTTGACCGTTCAGTGCAACCGGATTATAATTGGTAAAGCGGTCGAAGGGTCCCAACGCTGTTAGATTTCCAGCTTGTCCCCACGAAGCGCGGAACTTTAGGCTATTTACAGTGTTGCTAAGGCCACTCTCTTGCCAAAATCTCTCTTCAGATAATACATAGGAGGCACTAGCCTTCGGAAAAAATTGTATACGTTCATCCTCTCCGAATACAGATGAACCATCAATTCTACCTGCACCTGTAATAAACAACTTATCCCACAAGCCAAAAGTCTGCTGTATAAAGGCGCCCTGTATGGAACGCTCACTTCGGAATTCACCTGCTCCTGTCACTGTACCACCATTTACTGTTTGTACGTTGGCATTCAATCTATCCACAGAAATAGCCACATTCCTATTTCGGTCGTACTGAACTGTCCCTCCTGCAGAAGTTGTAGATTGTATGTTATCAGTAATGTTTTTCTGATAACTTATATTAAGATCTGTATTGATTTGAAGTACACTAGCATCTGCACGGCGAGCAAACCCAGTAACCTGAGAAGAGGTATTGCCATTTGGGATGAACGCATCGCCCGATTGAGAATACGTATCCAGCCCAAAGATCACCCCAATTTTTAAACCTTCTAAGGGAGTAAGATTAAGCTGAATGTCGCCAATAAAACGACTAGTCTGTTGGCCAAAGTCAAAGCGATTGACGGCTTCTAGCGGGTTTGTACGTGCTACCAATGGGGAGGTAACAGGAAAAACACCTGACTCATTTGGAAAAGGATTGATGGAATTGTCGCTAAATAGAAAGCCAGTTATCGCACCGTATGAGGAATTAATACCTCCATTGGGAATTTCTGCACTCTCACTAAATGAGTATGAAGCTCCAAAAGAGACTGATGCCCAGTCATTGATGAACTGGTCGATTCGTAGACGGCCATTAAAACGCTCAAAATCCGAGTTTTTAATAATCCCTTCATTGTAGAAATAAGATCCAGATGCATAATACTGAGTATTGGCATTACCTCCGGTAATAGAAAGAAAATTTTCAGTACCGATCCCCGTATCAAAGAATTCTTCTTGAAGATCAAAGCGCTCAGCAGGAACTGTATTTAAGTTATTACGGTCAAACGGATCCTCCCAAGCTAAAGGTACTTCATTATAGTCTATCTTTTTTCGGAGTTCATTTATGCTAAAACTGGTCTTAAAGGTAATCTTGGGCTTACCGCGGCTTCCTCGCTTCGTAAAAATCTGCACTACGCCATTACTAGCACGAGAGCCATATATTGCAGCGGCTGATGCACCTTTAATTACCTCAATGCGCTCAATATCCTCTGGATTGATATCTACCAAACGGTTTTGAGCATACCCCCCCAGGTCAATGAGTTCTGGGGAGTCATTATTAACAATTACCCCATCAACAATATATAAGGGATCTGAACTTCCTACAATGGTACTGGGGCCTCGCAACCTTACACTGATTCCCCCTGCAGGATTCCCTGAATTTTGAGTCACCTGTGCTCCTGTAATTTTGCCTGCCAGGGCCTGATCAATACTTCTCGCACCAGAGTTCTCAATTTCTGAAACGTCTACCGTGGAAATTGAATTACCTAATTGTTTTTTACTAGTTGCTACTGAAGCACCTGTAATAACCACCTCATCCAATTTGAGGAAGTCTTCTCTTAATGCAAAATCTAGGTTGATAGTTGTTTCGTTTCCCAACTCTATCTCACGTGTGAGGGTTGCATACCCAATAGATGAAACCCGTATCTCATACCTTCCCGAAGAAAGTGATGTTGTGATTTCGTAATTCCCATCAATATTAGTAAGCACTCCGACATTGGTACCTGTAAAACGAATTGTCGCGCTTGCTATGGGTTCGCCATTAGCCTCATTAGTGACACTTCCCGTTAGGTTATAGGACTCTTGTGCCTGGCTGTACATTATTCCCTGAAACAGACATATGAGTACACCTATCCTCCAATGGTACAGATGTGTCAAGTAACTGCATACATTTTTCATAAAATTCGTAGTTTGTCAGTTAGAAGTTAAATAAGATCAAATATCATACACCATCTTTCATGATTTTCAAATATAAATCTTAAAGGATGGATTACTTTGAGATGCATATTTTAATGATAAATAGGTATTCCATAAGAATGATTATCTAGTAGATATCAAGTGGTTTAGAGATAAATACGATTGACGCAATTTATCTTGACTAGTCGAAGAAATGAATTCACAATGCAATTATGGCATGTTCATGCAACGATTAAGATATGCTCAAAAAGTCAATGCTTTACTATAATCTGATAACGTAAATTTTGGGAAAAAGCAATGGATAGATAGAAAATGTACCAGAGGGTCAGGCTTCAACAGTTGTGGCACCTTGAAAATTCTTGTAATTTTATTTCTCAAAAAATATTGAAATTAATAGTAATGACTTTCGGCTTATGAAAGGTGGGGAAGAATCATATTATCAACAGCTTATTTGGCTTTTCTTAGAGTGGTTAGCCCTATTTCTATTATTTTCGCCCATTCTAACAATGGTTCAATCTTATAGGAATGATCATAAGTATGCCCATTATGTAGTCAAGTCCTATATTGAAAGGATACAGGCACCATTTAGAGATGGTTACACTGATAAGATAAGTTATGATGTTGGAGATACGCAACAGCTATTTATAAGATATTTAGGTAAACGCACAAGAGAAATTTTTTTATTTGATATCTTAGGGAACAAGGTAGATAGTATTTACATTTCACATAGTCCACAGAGACTGTATCCCAACCGCAGTGAGAACGGATTTCAATATAAAGAAACAGCTCTTTATACTATTCCAGCGTTAACACCTGGAGTTTATACCTGGGAAAAATCAATTCCTTTTCTCGTCAAGGGTAGTGATAAGACATCAATTGTAATACTATATCCTACAAACACCATACAAGCGTACAATATAGCAGGAGGAAAAAGCTATTATTCCTTGTTTTCTGAGCCAACAACACGAATTTCTTTTCGGCGTCCCATATTTCCTGCGATTTCCTTCATGGTAAGACCTATGATGAGATGGCTGTTTACGCTTCCTGTAGAAGTTAGATATATTTCAGATATTGATCTTGAGGATTCTCAAGCCTTAAGAGATGCTCAATTGATCGTCGTGATTGGACACAGTGAATACTGGTCTGCACTTGCGAGAAAGCATTTTGATCAATTTGTAGACAATGGAGGGAATGCACTTATTTTATCAGGAAATACTATGTGGTGGAAAGTACGATACACCAAGGATTGCCAGCAAATGATATGTTTTAAAGATAGATCAGAACATCAAAAACCGTTCTTAAGTTCTACAGGATATTGGCAGTATTTCCGTCCTGTTGAGCAGAGTATAGGAGTCAATTTTGGTATGGGAGGATATGGAAGGAAGTATGCGCATAGTAATAATGGGTTTACAATACTAGATACTACCTACTGGGTATTCAGGGAAGTTAAATGGGATGGGAAACCATTTATTCATGTTCCAACAAAGGAATACGACGGCTCTTACCTCGATACGCTTGACCAAGGTAAATGGAGGTTGAATAGGACTAAATTACCTTTTTCCTATGGTAAACTTTTAGGGTATGACTATTCAACAGATTTGTATCATGAACAGATTGGTACGTCGTTGATCTTCAAAAAGAATGATCATAGTGGAATCGTCTTGAATTTTGCCAGTACCGATTGGTGCAGTCCCTATGGTATTGGAGGTAAGGATTCCCTAAAAATTCAACAAATTACCTATCGTGCGCTTATGGTATTGAAGGAACCATTTCAAGAAATGGAAATGGCACATTTCTGGGAATGACTCTCATACGCGGACTCTATTACCTGTATTACGCGTGCTGCTTGTTCAGCAGTAACAGCTAATTCTGCACCATTGCGAATAACCTCAAATATATTATCATAATATGACAAATAGTTTCCATGTAAAGATTCTACTTTCCCATGAAAATGAAGGCCTTCTAGTGTCGTATTGAGTAACCCCCAGTATTCTTTAGGTTCCATTCCCCATTGATTGGTACCAGGTGTAACCCCTGCTTTCAATGCTTCTTCCTGTACATCCATACCATACTTTAGAAAGGATCCATTTGTACCATGAAGCATATATTTAGGACCGGGTTCACGCACTAAATAGCTTACTTTCAGTGTAACAGACAGATTGCGATATCCCAAAAGAAATTCAAATTGATCTTCTACCATCCCACCATCTCTTTGGATGTTTATTTTCGCAATGATCTCTTCTGGCATACCAAATAGGACAAGTGTTTGATCAATGAGGTGAGACCCCAGATTATATACTACCCCTTTACCAGGCCCTATCGTTTCCTTCCATGTACCTTGTTGTATAAAATTTCTGTATCTGTCATAATGCGCTTCATATGAAACTATCCGTCCTAATATTCCTTGATCAATTATTTGTTGTACAGTCAAGAAATCACTATCCCAGCGTCTATTTTGGAAAACACTTAATACTAAATTTTTTTCGTTTGCAATTCGAATTAATTCCCGAGCATCATGATATGTTATAGTGAAAGCCTTTTCAACTATTACATGCTTACCTGCGTCAAGCGCCTGAAGTGCGAATTCAAAATGTGTATGCTCGGGAGTATTAACAATAACGAGCTCTATTGAATCATCATCAAGGATTTGTTCGTATGTAGAGACAGAAGAGATGTTGGGAAAATACGCGTGGACTCGTTTGTGGTTTCTTTCCCACACTTTAGAAATAGTGAAACCTGGATGAGATGTTAATAGAGGACCATGAAATACTGATCCAGACATACCATAAGCGCATAAAGCAGTAGTAATAGGTTGCATGTTATAGTTTCTTAATATTTTGTTGATAACTTAGAAATTAAATAAATAAAATTTTATAACTTTATTAGGCAACCTTTCGTATAAAATGTACGACGCATAAAAAAGTAGTAAAAAATTCTCATAATAAAGACATTCGTAGTAGTAGTTTGGTTAGTTGAATGGGGCGGAACCTTCCGCCCTATTTTTTTGTTACCGATTTTCGGTGTAAGACTAAATGATTTCAAAAGCCACCAGTTCAAGGGGAGCATTGTGATCGTAGACAAATATTTCAACCTCTGTTTTGGCATTTTTTGAAGGAACGCTCAACATATAGTGCCTGAATCACATAGTGTAGAATATTATTTATAGGATATAAAAAAGAGGAAGTCAATGATCAACTTCCTCTGAATAAATGTTGAACGATATGATGTCTTTTTATCAGTAATGCTTGCGATAGAAGACAAAAATGCCTCCTTCGTCGCCCACTAACGACAAGGGATTGCCTATAGGAGTCTGGCGAGTATTACGTTCGACTTTAATTTTTACTTTTTGCATGAGATCATCTGCATACAATTTTACATCGCGATTGGATTTGAGTTCGTTAATGAGATAAGAGGCAAATGGACTATTTTGTCCTGGTTCACCATCCCACACCTTTTCAATGGCACCAGAAGTAAATGCCCATCGAGATTTCTCATTTTCATCTAACCTTCCGCCACGAGTAACAAACAATGAACCAGCATAACAAGCATCTGCAATAAGTAGGATATGTTTTGAACGAATCGTTTTGAGGTAATCGTGGATCGTTGAATTCCGTATATAATCTGGTATTTTCTCTTGTCTAGCATTCACAGGTACCCAATATCCCAGCTTCGAGCCTTCATCATAGTAGCCATGACCCGCGTAATAAATGAGGAGATTATCGTTTACTCCTATTACATCCTGTAATGATTCTAAAGTTTCGAGAATATTTTCCCTTGTAGCTTTGTGATTATATAGTGTAATCACATGTTCTGGATCAAACTGATATTCTTTGGTGAGAACTTCTGAGATATCCTGACAGTCTTTTACTGCATTGTTCAATGAACCCCAATGTTCATACTGATTCACTCCTATAAGCAGCAAATAATTCTTTCCCAAGGAGTTCATCCATGGTTTGCCATCGTTAACTGCTTTGTTAATTGAAGGGGATTTTTTGTATATGGGTGATGATGCTAAAGGAGGTGATTCATTGTAGTTAACAGGTTTATACTTAACATAGATTATTTTTTCAGTAGTGTTATTTCTAATATCTGATGCTACAATATTTACAGGGGTAAAATCTCGATAATTATCAACATCTAGTCTACAATAAAAACTTTCTCCTCTGACCAGACTCATCGTACGTCCATTTACCCTCAACTCTTTGATTCCAGATGCATCTGATACCAGTCCTCTTATTTCCAACATACTGGAGTAGGTTGTCAGATGGCTATCATTGATTCTTGGAGATGTGAGTGTAATCACAGGGCCCATCTTATCCATAGGCTGGAGTTCCTGGATTTTAAAGTAATCTATTTCTGCAGCGGTCTTGCCGCTTACCAAGAAGCCAAAATCAGAGCCAAACAAGGGTACAGCTGTAGTACGATAAACCAGATCTCTATTAATAAAATAGTACCATTCTGTCCCTACTTTGCGTACAGTCAGCGTATTCATAGAATACTGCTGAATCGATTTATTATGCATCCAGGACTTGAGGTCCCGAGACCTGTAATTGAAATACTGGGAAATTTTGTATTCTCCCTGTGGTGTGAAATAAAAATTAAAGATATTTCCTTTTGAGTCTCCACCGAAAATCAATCCCATAGGACTCGTACTTACTCCTCTGACAAACCGCATTCTTATTTCAATCTCATAATCGCCAGTTCGATTAAAGACAAAACTTTTGCGCTTAGGATAGGGATTATCTCTTCTATTATTACAATAGAAATAATCTCCATTATCAATGCGCATGTCGATATACTTACTTTCAAGATTCCACTTATTGCGATTGTCTTCAAACTCGTCAAAAATAACGGTATGTCGATCCTTATCTGGTATTCCTGAATAATACTCAGGTCTCCAATTATTTTGTGAGAATCCATCAAATGAAGAAAGAAATATCCCTGTTATAATCAAGATGGTACGATAGCAAGAAGGGTATAACTTTCGCATATTATTCAGAATTTAAGCAGCACCTATTATTGTGTAAATTGTCTAATAGCACAGGATGTAAACATCCCCAATAAATATAACTATTTACTGTAATATCAAACCAAATTTAATTCCAAGCGTTAATGTAATTAACTATACTCAATTACTCAACCTTAGCTATGTAAGAATTTTTAGCAAATCTACATTATCTTCAAAAACCTCAACACCTGGATACTGTGACATACCAAAATTCGTGCCTCTATTGACTATACATTGGATTTCATTCTTTTTTGTTTCAATTTTCTTCACTATATCTTCCTGGGTCAAATCCTTAATTATGTGTAAAATTCCCATTTCAGATGATTTTAAATCTATTTTCTCTTCTAATAATATATTACCTCCGTCGATAAACGGAATACCAAGTGTACGGTATTTTGCGCGTTGATAAGATACTTTTTCCACATATAGAGGGTTGAGCATCCTGTAATCTATTCTTTTGAAAAGGTAAGGTATTCGTTCCCAATCGAAAGAGTCGTGTATGAGTAAATTACTCACATTTCTACACCCAAGGCCATTATACAAAAAAACATCATTACTTAACAAGTAAATATAAATAATAGTAAAATTTTATTCAAGAACTGATTATGTATACCTGTTTTTTCTAATGATCTTTTCTATATTCGGATACAGGGTGTTGAGATATCTAGCCGTATTGTTACTTCCCGATGCCACTAATAAATCTATGGTGCTTTCCTGCTTCAACATATGTATTCTGCTGGCTAATGCGGGAAGATCTTGTAACCATGTACTCACAAACCATTCCATTAATACCTGGTCTCTCCGAGAATATTTTATCCATACGCTATGCCCTGAAAGTACTACCGCAATTAAATCATGAATACCTACTAAAGGGATATTTCCCGCAGCTATTATCCCTATCTTTCTCGTGTTAGACAGAGGCCAGGTGTATGGCTCTAGCCAATTATGTAATAGTTCTTCATGCAACCAAAGTCGAATATTCTCTAAACGTTCTTGTATAAAATAGGGGGTAAACCAGGGGTTTTGGGTTATTGCGTTCTCTATTACTCCCTTTGGAATTTTGCTGAGTTGAACATTTTTCCCAATTCTCACCAGACTGTCTATAATCTGTGTTCTTGATAACATATGTAATAAAAGTCTGTTTTTTGATTAAATGGAACATCAAAACTACTAATTTATCTTGCCTACATAGCAATAAACTGTAGATACAATCTCATACAGCAAACATCAATACGTATCATGAAGACTTATTTTAAATATATCTCTGCTATTTTGTTCTTAGCCCTGATTGTGTATGGATCTTGGTGGACAGTAGGTGTTATATGGCTTAGGCCTTCCCAAATAGATATTTACTTTCAACGCATTGCGTTGGAATTCGCTACCACTCATCCTGAAAAGGCTTCTTATCTAGATATGCCTCATGTGGAATTGGTTACTCCCTATCACTCTTTCTTGGATGAAGGAAATCCCATGACTCCATTGGGACAACCCATTTCTTATCGAGATATTCAGCAGAACTTATCTGGATACAGATATGATAAATTGTCAGACAGAAATCAGTTTTATTATCATATGCTCTCTCATTGGGCCCGTTCTACAGAAGTACTTACTCCTCATCTAAATAGACTATTTCCGTTAAATCATATAGATGGAATATGGCCCAGGTTTCTTTACCTTATGGACGTACTTCATTCAATTCAAACTGAGTCAGATGGGGTCGCTTATATAGATCGGCTGAAAAGATGGGAATTTAAACTGGAAGAAACCTTAATTGATCTTAATACAAAAGACCCTCATACTTATATATTTGCACCATATCTGATTGATTCTGCACTTCATCAACTGTCATATTACAGTCAACTTCCCGTTGAAGAACATCCTTTATATCGCTCATTTGCTCGAAAAGCGGTGAGCTGCGATCCAACAAAATTTAATGAAGAAAGGGCTGTGACGCTGTTAGGTGAAGTAGCAAGGGTTATCCAGGAAAACATTAATCCCTCTTTAGCTACTGCTGCTTCATTTTTAGAAAAAATTCGCAATGATAGTACGGATGATTTACGTTTAGCTCAGTGGATATCAAAGTACCGAGCTCAATCAGCTTATTATGAACCTATGCTGAGATACTATGCTACTATGCCTGTAAATTCAGATTCTCTGTTTCAAGCGGGCATACAAATATTGGATAGTATGGAGCTTTTCTTAAAATTTCCCAATTCAGAGCCTATTCATAAAAAGGAATTATTTAGTACTCCTATTCATCGTAGTATTTACAATAGTAAACGAATCCGAGTTGAAGATTCTCTTATTCGAAAAATGGATAGCTTATATGAAAATATTATGATAACTGCATCAGGATTGTTTGAAGTTACTCCTCAAGTACCCATGCAATTCAAGTATTATCATATTCCTATTCCTTATGCTTCCAATTATCTCTATCAATTTTTACCCAGAACTAGTGAAGAACAAGGGCTGCTATTGTTACCTGTTCAGAAACACGACCCTTTCGATATACAGGTGATTACTTATGCATGTTCCTTTCCAGGTATACACCTATTACATGCTTCAGAATGGGAGTATCGGGATATTCCTTCTTTCAGATATTTCCTGGAATATCCTGCTTTTGATAGGGGATGGGCACTTTATACACTTTACACATTGGATCAACATTTGCAATTGTTTTCCAACCAATTGGTTTTGCAGCAAAGAGTTTACCAGGAGCTTTATATGAGCTTGATAAGGATGTTAACAGATATTGGAATTCACCATAAACATTGGTCTTTAGATCATGCGAAGGAATTCTACACAAAAAGAAGTAGCTTATCTCAGGGTTTGGTTCAAGAAGAAATAAATCGAATATGCTTACAACCTGGTTTGTACAGTGCAGATTGGATAGGGTACTCGCAATTACAAAAATTAAAAAGTTCTACAGAAGAAAGACTAGGATCAAATTTTGTACTGCAGGATTTTCACAATTTTATCTTACAAGTAGGTAGTTGTCCTTTTCCCGTGCTGTACAAAGAATGGAATAGAGCATTTAATGTCCAATAATCTTGATAAATTAGCTGCAAATGGTACTTCTTAGTCAATTTACTCAACGCTAATACAGGTAATTCAGAGTCCATTCTCTATGTAGGGAATCTCTGTAATATTAATATTACATTGAGTCCTAAACTTTCACTCATGTATTAAAAATGACATATAAATAGCTGTTTTTGGTATTATCTACTACTTGATATAGAATATTGACATAGTTTGTGTAAGTTTGAGAACATACGGAGAAAATAACTTTTTTATCAGTTATGTATTAAGGTTAGTGTTACACTTCATTTTTGAGTTAAATTCACTAATTTCGCGGAACCATAGGAATTGTTATGGACCTTAGATATTATTTGCGTGTGTTGGCAAGAAGAAAATGGCTGATTTTTTTGGTAGTATTGACTGCTGCCTTTGCCACTTTTCTTTTTTCCTTGCTGCTTCCCAAGAGATATAAGGCTGAAGCAAAATTTTTTACGAATATTGCTCAACGCTACTCGTTTCAAACAAATGAAGGAGTCAATCCGCAGTTTGAAATGGAGGCGCAGCTCAATAATATCGAAGTACAAATAACTTCGAGTCAAGTCCTGAGTCTTCTCGCTTATCGCCTTATCCTTCATGACCTTTCCTCGCAGGAGGAGGCGTTTCGTAGTACTGAGATCCTAAACTCAACATTCACTGTTTCCGATATCCGAGATGCGCAACAATTTTATCAGACAAGACTGGATTCTTTACAACCTTTGATTACTTCGGATGGAATAAAGGAAAGTTATCAGAACATCCTCAAACTCATGCGCTATGATATCAAATCATTGTTGGAGGATTTGAGTATTAGTAGAACTCCAGGGTCTGATATTTTAAACATAAGCTATACCTCTCAAAACCCACAACTTTCATTCTTTGCTGTAAATGCACTCTGCAATGAGTTTAATAGATATTATGAGTTTCGAACTATAGAGACATGGAAAAATAGAATTAGTTTTTATTCCGCAGAAGTAGATAAGAGTAGGCGGCAATTGGAAAATACTATTGCTGCTCAACAAGATTTTGTAGAGATCATGGAGGACCAGCCTTCGGCTATCCAGGCACGAGAGTTACTCATTCAATTAAGACATCTCGAATTATTGCGATCAGAAGAGGAAAGAAGGATAAGGTCTCTCGAACAGGCCTTGAGGTCAATGAGTGAAAGAATCACAAATTCTGCTCCTCAAAATAATATTCAATCCACTTATATTGATGCTATTTCTCTTTTTAGAGAACAAATTGCTATGTATCACAGTAAATTGATTGATCAGATCGCAGAAGGTCAAACTTACGAGGGAACTGAAGATACATTGGCCAATTATCAAGTAAGGATGGACAACCAGTTGTATCAATTTTTGAGAAGTAGTATTGCCAACCTCAGACCTCTTGATGAACGGCTGTATGTGTTACAACACGACCGGCAACTGGCTCAACAAAATGCAAGAAGTCGAATCGAACAAATTGATCGACATCTCGAAAGCATTAGGGGGAAAATCTTTACAGGTAAAAACAGTCAGGCAACGGTAACCACTCAAAATGATTCCGTACAGCAGGCCAAACAAGCATATTTCAAAGTCCTGGAACCTCTATATGAGGCCAGATACTTTGGCCTAAATGATGATTCTCAACTCGGAAATTTTGATTATGCTCAGGTACCTGATGAACCTGTTCCCTCTCGTAGATGGCTGCATGTACTGATTGCCGCTTTGTTGAGCCTCACGCTGTGTGTATTAATGCTAGTGGGATTGGAAATGCTGGATGCAACGATTAAAACGGGCGCACACTTTGAACGGATTTCTAATCTTACACTACTCAGCGCATTAAATTATCTCAATGGAGATCGCCTCGATCTCATTGCACTGTTCAGTGATACAAATCAGCAGCCTGACCTGGAGGCTTACAAGCAACTTATGCGCAAGATTCGATTTGAGGTCATATCTTCTGGCGGCAAAGTATTTATGTTGACAAGTACAAGACCCGGTGCAGGTAAAACCTCTTTACTATTTTCTTTGGGGTATTCTCTAAGTCTGAATCACAAAAAAATACTACTTGTCGATACACACTTTAAAAATAATCAACTCACTCGAATGACCTCAGCATTGCCAACACTAGAACGCTATATGGCAGATGAAATTCAGTTTGAAGAGTTGGTGTCTCCATCTGGGTTAGAAGGAGTTTTTGTGCTTGGATGTGAAGGGGGTAATTATACGCCTTCTGAAATTTTTGTTCCTCCTGATAGGTTTAACAGTCTCCTTGAAAGATTGGGGGAAACGTATGATTACATATTCCTTGAAGGTCCCGCACTCAACCTATATTCAGGGTCTAAAGAGCTCATTCAGTATGTTGATAAGGTGATTCCTATATTTTCTGCCAAAGCTACGATCAAACAAACTGACAAACTTTCCATCAAGTTTCTGAAAGGACTTAACGGCAAATTGATGGGAACGGTTCTTAATAAAGTTGAGCTGGAAGATATCGAGGATTAACCTATAATATACTCGTATTTCCGACAACGCGCTCTGTTTATATGCGTAATTGTAATAAATCTAGGTTATGGCTACAGAAAAAACACATCCTCCTGCCTGGAAAGAGATATTGTCTTATGGAAATATTATACTAGAAGGCCCGCTCTCAAAGAGTCAATTTGTTGATTTTTCGAATAAATATCCCGATCTAATTGCTGAAAGAGAGTCAAATGGCTCAGTTAAAATTATGTCACCTGTTAAAAAAGGATCTGGCAGATTAGAATCACTCATCCAGATTTATGTAGGAATATGGAGTTTGGAAGGTGGAGGGGGAGAAGTGTATAGTTCTTCTACCGGCATTGAACTCTCAGATGGCTCTATCAAAAGCCCCGATTGTGCTTGGATATCTCAAATCTCTTCTGAAGCAAACGAAAATGAGTTTTTACAAATTATTCCCGATTTGATAGTGGAAATAAAATCTTCATCTGATTCTATAATCCGTTTACAAGATAAAATGCAGAATGTTTGGATGGCTAATGGAACAAAATTGGGATGGCTTATTGATCCTTATGGGCAGAAGGCTTGGATTTACCGCAATGATGGGACTTCAGAGATGATTACCGATTTTGAACATACATTTTTAGAGGGTGAACAAATATTACCAGGATTATCTATACCACTTGATAAATTTATCCTTTAACACTTTGTTGTTGAACAAACTGCTATTTTGAACTTTCTTCTAACTTGGCAAAGTTTGCATTCACTCCATGTCGTTGAAAATTTTTTTTGATCGTTTGAATGGCAATCTCAGATTGATCAATTCCGATCCATTTTCTTTGAAGTTCATGGGCCATAAGCAACGTATTTCCAGACCCGGCGAATGCATCTAATACTATGCTGTTTTCATTTGAGGATTGCTTAATAATGCGTTTGAGAAGATGTATGTTCTTCTCCGTTGGATACTCTGTATACGTTCGTCCTTTATCTTTAAATCGCCATATGTCTTGTAATTTACGTCCTTTATGGTCCTTCGCAAATACTTTCTTTCGTGGGTTTCCACTGGAAGACCACTCGATCAAGCCCTGAGATTGCAATTCGTCTAGCTCCTTACGTCGATATCTCCAATGCCTACCTTGAGGAGGTTTTAATCCTTTCCATTCCTGGCCTGTATCTCCTTGTTGAGTGATACCAGGGGCATGAAGTGGATGAGTAGTATAGGGTCCCATCAAAGGATCTTCTTTTGGAAACAAACGTGCTATTTCTTCGCTTGATAACGGCTCGCGTTGCTCATTCCAAATATGTTTTCCCCTTTCCTTAGCATACAGCAAGATCATATCGGTAGAATTACCATAAGCTTTCCGTTCAAAATTTTTGGGATTACATTTGATTCGAGTGATATCGTTGAGAAAATTACGTTCTCCAAACACCTCGTCCATAATCACCTTTATATAATGTCCCACTTTTTTGTCTATATGTATGTAAAGGCTACCATGTTCTGAAAGTAATTCTCGCAAGAGGATTAATCTTATTCGCAAAAATTCTAGAAAATGATGATCCTGTAGGATATCCTCATAAGCGACTTGCTCATTGTACAGATCAAAGGTCTGTCCGGTCCCAAATGGAGGATCTATATAGATTAAATCAATAGAATGGTAAAAATCTTCCCTTAATAAGGAAACAATGGGGAAATTATCTCCTGTATATAATGTGTTGAATTTAGGAGAGGGAGAATTTTCAAAGATCAATTGTTTGCTAGACTTATGACTAAGTATATCTGTCAGTGCTCGTTTTCCATGGTATTCTAGCGATACGTCCATCTTTATCTACGGTCTTGCTTCAGTTTTTTTATAGCCATGGCCTTACGTTCCATTTCTTCCTGTTGATATTTTCTCGCTTTGACTGATTTACCCTTTATCTTAAGAGTATTGTTGCTTTCTTCCAATTGCTCAAACCCCCCTAGTGGAATATCTACTATTGCATATTGATCAAATATAGTAATCGTACCAATCTTTGACGCTTCAAGGCTTGTTTCATTTAGTAAAAATCCTACAACATCCGCTTTTCTTATTTTATCCTTTTTCCCTCTGGAAAGGTGAATTTTAATTAGCTTCTCTTCCGCTGCAACAGGAATGTCATCAGGTAATTGTAGCGTCATGGGTCTTAAAGGGAGATCAATTTTATCGTGATGAATCTTTATCCATGACCACTCAAATTCACTTGAAACGATGTTATATACGTTACCCTTGCTTCCTGCTCTGCCCGTTCTACCTACCCTATGTAGGTAATAATCAAATTCTCTGGGTATCGCTATATTTATAACTGCAGGTAAATGTTCAATATCCAATCCTCTGGCAGCTAGGTCAGAGGCGACAAGATAGTCAATATGTCCTTCCTTGAATCGATGTAAAATATTACTTCTTTCCCGCTGTGATTGATTTCCATAGTAGGCTTCAGCCCTGTAACCCACATTTCTCAGCAACCCACATACACCAAATATATCTTCTCTTTTACTGGTAAATATTAATGCCTGACCAATGTTGTGTTCTTGTAGTAGACCAACTAAATAACGCTCGCGTTTCCCGTCTTCCGCCCTGATGATCCCAAAGCTAATATTTTTAAGCATCTCTTTAGGACTCAGCCTTAAGGTCTTGATTTTGGGGTAGCGCTCCCTCATCAATTCTTCAACATCTTCTGCAATGGTAGCAGAAAAGAAGCCCACTTGTGCGCTTTTGCGTATTTGTTTTCGTAAGTCATCAAAATCCTTCTGGAAACCGCTCTCCATCAGTTTATCTCCTTCATCGATAATTAGATACTTTATATCCCTCCATAAATAATCATATCGGTAATGAGACATTACATCTTTCAACCGTCCGGGTACAGCTACTATGATATGGGCTCCAGACTTAATAGCCTGGAAGCTTTCATCAAGTGATACACCACCATACACCTTTTCCACCTTCAACAGGTCTCCTTCAAAATAAGAGGTCAGTGCATCGGCGACCTGAAATACGAGTTCCCTGGACGGAGCCAATACTAATGCCTGAGTGCTTCGTTTGTATAAATTGAGTTTGCTGATCAACGGGAATCCATAAGCAGCAGTCTTTCCCGTTCCAGTAGGTGCCTCCACAATTAGGTTAAACTCCTGTAAAAACAGGGGTATTACCTTTTGTTGCACAGGGGTAGGTCGTTTATATCCCAATCCTGGCAATTGTGAAAGAACTCTTTCATGAAGATCAAATCGATGAAACCCACTTTTCCCTCTCATGGTGTAAAGTTAGTGCTTTGTCTTAAAGTTGTCCAAACTATAATCAGCGTTTATTTATAATTGATGATTCCAATAAGCCCAGGATTTTTCCGCCTGCCCTATCAGCATTGGAAGACCATTCAATGTGTGGCTACCCTGAGCATTAGAACGTTTCATCAATAACGTTTGTTGGGGATTATAAATGAGATCGTATACGTAATGACGATGAGTAAGTTTGTCATAGGGAAAATCGGGAGCAGTACCAATATTGGGATACATTCCTAAAGGAGTGGTATTGATAATCAAAGGATAAGATCTAACGTCTATGTCAAACAACTCCCTGTAACCTATTTGTTTTTCGCCCTTGGGATTTCGTGATACCTTAATATAATCCGATATTCCCATTAACTTTTCCAATACATATTCAACAGCTTTTGAAGAACCTCCGGTTCCTAAAATCAATGCACTTTGTATACTTTCGCCCCCAAGAAAATCAGTCAAACTATCGTAAAAACCATAAATATCTGAATTGAATCCTGAAAAACCTTTAAGATCGCGGCGAATGGTGTTGACAGCCCCTATTTCCGCAGCTTCTTCTGACAAGGTGTATAAATATGGGATCACATCTTGTTTAAAAGGGATTGTGACATTTATTCCTACTAATTCAGGATACTCCTCAAATAGCTTAGGAAAAAACGAAGCTTCAGAAAGCTCGAATAACTCATAACGTGCGTCGATCTGCGACGCTTGAAACTTCTTAGTGAAATATTTTTTTGAAAAACTATGACTGAGCGTTTTACCGATTAGTCCATATAGTGGAGAAGGTTTCATAATAGCTAGTAATCTGCCAAAGATAGGAAATATTGATTGAATTGTAATATTGTTACATTGTGGTATTGTTATATTGAGATATTGTTGTACTGCGACATTGCGATAGGGTGCTATTGTGGTCCGTGGTCTTTTCTGTCGTCTGTGGTCAATCGTCCGTTATCTTTTCTGTCGTCTGTGGTCA
>CAZZEC010000102.1:0-21138 GCA_964652565.1 uncultured Bacteroidia bacterium | reverse complement strand
CTTTTTCAATCTATTATTTAAGACATTTTTAACGAAACTTCGTAATAAAGAACTTCTGAGACAGCCTTTTTTTTTGCTCATAGGGGAGAACATGAAACATCGCATTTCAAATAATCGCTACAATCAGCATCATCTGTGATTCTGCAATTACATTGTGTTCCAACGAATCTTTCCTTAATATACTATAGTTTGACTATGTATTTTCATTCCATTCATTAAACCATGTCTATTTTTCGCTATACCATTTACATCACTTTTATACTTCTGTTGTGTTCATGCCAGCAAAAGGAGATAAACATGTTTTCCTCTCTATCGCCCAGCCAGACCGGAATAAGGTTTAAAAATATCCTTAGAGAGACAGAAGCATTTAACGTGATGAAATATGGATATTTCTATAACGGTGGCGGGGTGGCTGTAGGTGATATCAACAATGATGGACTTCCTGATATTTATTTTACGGGTAACCTTGTAGCAAGTCACCTATACATGAATAAAGGAAATATGCAGTTTGAAGAAGTAGCTCATGAAGCAGGCGTACGTGCTGAAGGGTTATGGAATACAGGTACGGTGATGGCCGATGTCAATGGGGACGGCTGGTTGGATATATATGTTTGCCGATCTGCTGCGGCAAATCATCTGAATAGAATAAATCAATTATTCATCAATCAAGGAGTTCCAGCAGGCAGTCCTCCATATACTGTACCTACTTTCACTGAAGAGGCTGAATATTATGGATTAAATGATGAAGGCTACTCTACGACAGCCGCATTTTTTGATTACGATAGAGATGGAGACCTGGACATGTATTTATTGAATCACTCTGTACAAGACTTTGCAGGTTTCAGCAATACCTTGAGTAAATATAAAGAACGGATAAATCCCAATTTTGGTGATAAGCTCTTTCGAAATGAGGGACCATTGGATTTTGAACATCTGACAGGAGGATTTGTTGAAGTCGCTACTGTTTCGGGGTTGCATTCAAACATTTTAGGATTTGGTCTGGGGGTAGCCATTTCCGATATCAATTTGGATGGATGGCCTGATATCTATGTCTCTAATGACTACAATGAACAGGACTATCTCTATATCAATAATCAGGATGGAACATTTACAGACAGCCTGGAATATTACCTCACACATACTTCTATGTTTTCCATGGGAAATGATATAGCAGATATTAATAATGATGGCCTTCCAGATATCATGTCTCTGGATATGCTCCCCGAAAGTAATGAGCGAATTAAAATGTCTTCCGGTCCTGATAATTACGATAAATATTTGCTCTTAAAAGAAGGGGGATTCTACCAGCAAAACATGCGAAATATGCTTCACTTGAATAATGGTCAGGGAGCCTTTAGCGAAATAGGGCAAATATCCGGTATCTCCAATACGGATTGGAGTTGGGCAGCCCTCTTTCAGGACTATGATAATGATGGATGGAAAGACCTGTTTATCAGTAATGGATATGCGAAGGATTATACCAATATGGAGTTTATGTCCTATACCGTAGCCCAACAGATGAAAGCACAACAGACAGGAGAAGAAGTCGCTGTATTTGACCTCATTGACCAGATGCCCTCCATCGATGTTCCCAATTACATATTCAAAAATAATGGTGATTTGACTTTTACAAAGAAAACCGACGAATGGGGGCTTGATCAGATCTTACAATCCAACGGTGCAGCCTACGCAGATCTGGATCTGGATGGAGATATGGATTTGATAACGAATAACATTAATGCTCCAGCCAGTATTTTTCAAAATAATGCCGAAACGCTGACGAATCATCACTATATCAATATTCGATTGAAAGGTAATACCCTTAATACCTATGGCATAGGTGCAAAAGTGACCATCGTCACCTCAAACCAACGACAATTTCAGGAATTGATGCCCTTTCGCGGCTACCAATCTTCTGTGGAACCCATCCTTCATTTTGGACTGGGTAGGGATAGTTTAATCGAAGAAATCATTGTACAATGGCCTGAGGGAGGAATACAATCATTAGAACATATCACCGTAGATCAGTTTCTGGAAATCAGCCAGGAAAATAGCGGGGATAGTATGATAACAACGCAACCTTTAACGACAGAAAGCTCACAAGTACTGTTTAGAGAGACAGAACCACTTATTGAATTCTCGCATCGGGAAAACGACTTTAATGACTTTAAGCAACAGCTTTTAATTCCCAGAATGTATTCCACTCAAGGGCCCAGAATTGCTGAAGGAGATATGAATAATGATGGAAGAATAGATTTTTATATTGGAGGAGCCAAAGGACAATCTGGGGCTATATTTATGCAAACATCCTCTGGAACTTTCAAGCAAGTAAATCCTCTAAGTTTTGAAGAGGATCATCATTCAGAGGATATCGGTAGCCTATGGTTTGATGCAGATCAGGATGGAGACATGGATCTATATGTTGTCAGTGGAGGCAACGAAACGCAATCAGGCTCATCTGATCTTCAGGACCGCTTATATGAAAATCGTGGAAATGGGAACTTTGTCAAGGACACCTCAGCACTTCCCGTTATGTTGTCGAGTGGGAGTTGTGTGGTAGCAGATGACTGGGATCGAGATGGTGATCAGGACCTGTTTGTAGGGGGAAGAATTATTCCTGGGAGATATCCAGAGACTCCCCGAAGTTACCTGTTGATTAATCAGGGGGATGGTACATTTGTTGAGCAAACACAGGAATTGGCACCTGGTCTACAATATATTGGCATGGTCTCAGATGCAGTTTGGGCAGACATCAATCAGGATAATCAATCTGACCTGATTGTAGTGGGAGAATGGATGCGTCCCACCTGCTTTATTAGTCAATCGGGGAAACTTATAGATCAGACCGATACATTTTTTCCTGCAGGATTGTATGGCTGGTGGAATTGTATCACATCCGCAGACCTGGACTCGGATGGAGACATCGATTTTGTGTTGGGCAATCATGGTACCAATACACAGTTTCAGGCTAGTAGGGATGAACCTGTTGAATTATATGCTGGGGATTTTGATAATAATGGCTCCATCGATCCCATCATGACCTATTATGTGGATGGCGAAAGTTATCCCATGGCCTCCAGAGACGATATGCTTTCACAGCTTATCTTTCTTAAAAAGAAATTTACGTCCTACACATCTTATGCAAATGCAACTATTGGTGATCTACTCGATGCGTCGCAACTAGCACGTGCAACCGTCTTCACAGCTAATACGCTTAGCTCTGGCGTGTTGCTCAACCAGGGGGATGGAGAATGTTCATTTCAAGCACTTCCCCTGGAAGCCCAGTTTTCACCTATATATGCCATTGAAATCAAGGATTTTGATCAAGATGGGCAAAGAGATATTCTGCTCGGTGGAAATCTTTCCTCTTCCAGGGTAAAGTTTGGCGAGATCGACGCCAATCGGGGCCTGATATTAAGCGGAACCGGTTCAGGTCAATTTGTGCCCTTATCGCAACAACTATCGGGATTGAATGTCCGTGGAGACGTCAGAGATGTCAAGATATTTGATAATGCAGTGGGTGAAACGTTATTACTCGTAGCTCGGAGCAACGCATCAGTGCTGATGTATAGAGGGATAGAGTAATTGAGTGTATTGTGAAATTGTAGTAACAGCCGCTTTATGGAGGCTACAAACCTACCTACCCATTGCACCCTTTGAAAATTTTTTCATGGTATTAAAAGCACTGGAAGTATTTGAAAAGTAAATTCCTCGCATTACTAAAGCACAAAAAACAAGAGCAAGAAACTCAACACACTGATAATTAGTCCTCCTATGAATACCCGGTAAGCAATGGTAATCAACTTGTATTTTCTTTGTAGTACTTTGCCCAGGTTGTAGAGATCTTTGGCCATATCATCGTAGAGAATCTCCTGGTCACGCTTCAGCTCGCGCAGGTAATCGACAAATCCCTGTGCATCCAGTTGAAGAAAATTCCCAAAATAAAGCATACTGACCTGATGTTCACGGATCTGATTTTCAGTAAATTCTACCCGAGAAACTTTGGGAGTGGCAGACAGTACAGCAAATACAATCGCCAATAGCGAACTTAGCATGAGCAGTGTGCCTGGTATGATGATCCTGATACTCTCCAAACTACTATAATCCGTCAGAGAATATCCTGCACTTCCGGCAGTAATTAAGATAGATAGTACCAGTGTATTGATGCTGATAATCATATTGGCCTTTCCATCAGCAATCGAGCTGAGATTCATATGGTTTTGGCTAGTGACCCGGAACATGGTGTCCACCCCTCTACCAAAGTCCTTTCCCGTATTCTTTCGTACCGCCTCCTTTCTGGCTTCATTGAGATTCTTCTCTTGCTCAGTGATGTTTTTGCTTCTCTGCTCAAAAAACTTCTCTTCCGCCCATGTGGTATAATATTTACTTCCTATTAACAACTCAAATAAGAAGGTATACCACTCCAGAGGAGTATAAGTCTTATTCTCCGTATATTCCTTTTCAATTTTTAGTAGGCTGGTTTTTCTTTTGAACTGCTTCATCCCCAAAAAAGACCAAACAGCATCATGCAGAATTTTCTCTTGTAAGGAAACGGGTTCTTCCCCACGACAAGAATGTGTAATTAATTCAACTATACGCTTAATTCTTTTTTCATTAAATTCCCGTTTTCTCAGATATTTGGAAGCAAATCCTATACTACAACTTTCTAATTCTTCCTCCCCATAAATATGTCCAGTATCTCTGAACAATGCCGCGAGTAGCGTCTCTTCTGCCTCGTTATCTGATAAGTCAGACTTTTCTACCAGATCTCTACACACATCAAATACCTCCTGAATATGGTCAAAATTATGAAATAGATAATGGGAGTGCAGCTTCTCTGCCATAAGTTGCTGTACATATCCCCTTGCTTCAGGAATGATGGTGTCTTTGAGTTTCATGATGGTTTTGGGTTATTGGACGACTGACCACAGACTTATTTCCGTGGTCAGTCGTCCATCGCCTGTGGTCTCAATAGTCCATATCGTGATTTGACCTACTTCTGTCCTTAGTCTTCCTTGTGGCCTATCGTCCAATTCGTTACCGAGCCTCAGCTACTTCATCTGCTGTTATCGTACTCGCCTCATTACCAAAATTGCTTCGAATATAGGTCAATACTTTTGCAATCTCTTCATCTTTTAAGTAGCTATGCTGCGGCATTAAGCCATTATACACTTCTCCATTGACCTCGATAGCTCCTTCCATTCCGTTGAGAACAAGATTAATTAATCTTTGCTTATCTCCAGTCACCCAATCAGTTCCAGCAAGAGGAGGAAACCTTCCAGAAGCTCCTCTACCATTGCGCTGATGACATGCACCGCAATAGAGCAAATACAATTGTTCTCCCTCCACTAGTTTACCCTGCCTTTGTAGGTTATCTTCAATTTCATCTGGCGTACGGATATGAGAGAGCTGTTTGTGCTCCTCCATAGCGGCTAATTCAGGCGCACCGAAGTTGCGCTTATCACCTTTGTACATGACTCTCCAGATCTTACCCTCTTCTGTCTCTCCTAAATACAACGATCCATCAGGTCCTTCGGCAATACCCATAGGTCGATAGATAGCATCATTGACACTAACAATGGGATCTACCCCTGCAAAGCCGTCGGCAAATACTTCCCATTCACCCGTAGGTTGTCCGTTCTTAAAAGGTATAAATGCTACTATATACCCCGATTGAGGATAAGGAGCACGATTAGTAGATCCGTGAAAGGCAATAAATGCACCTTGCTTATATCTTTCAGGAAATTGATCACCTTTGTAAAACAACATATCATTTGGCGCCCAGTGGCCGGGAAATCCCATGATAGGATTGTCGAAATCACCACATCTTCCTACTTCAACCCCATCTCCTCCATACTCTGGCGCCAATACTTTCTGTTCTTTCATCTGATCATAAAAACAGTAGGGCCATCCAAAATTAGATCCTTCCGTAACTTTCACGAACTCTTCAGATGGCAGGAGTGCACTCTGCCAGGGTGTAAACACATTGGGAAACAATCTAAGCAAATCGTCTCTGCCATGTTGGACAAGATATAATTCTCCATCATCAGGATTCCAATCCATCGCTACGACGCTTCTTATACCTGTGGCATACTTATACCCATCCTTCTGTGTTTGATTGAGTTTCTCTGCATCAAAGCGCCATACTCCTCCATGGTCTTCCAACTGAGGACAAGGGTCTAAACCCGGCATTCCTGGCGTACGCTTGGGGTCTTGACAGGCATTGGACGGAGCGCCAAAAGGGACGTATATATGACCGGATTCATCAAATGTAATAGGTTTGGCTATATGCTCATGTTTCCCGTGTTCATGATCATCATCTACAATGAGTTCAATCTCACTTTCTGGTCCTAATGTCCCAGGGGTTAATTTCATACGATATACTGCCAGCTCTGATGAAAAATATAAATAATCCTTGTAAATTCTTATCCCAGTTTCCAGACTCCACCTACCTTCGCGTTCATACGCAGCAAACACCTTAGAGGTATCAGCCTTTCCATCCCCATCTATATCTCTGAGTACAAGACATCCCCCCTCTTCATTGGGAAACTGAAGCTTCACATAAACGTCCCCATTATCATTGACAGCGAGGTGTCGAGCCTTGCCGTCTATACTATCAACAACTACCACCGCTTCAAAACCTTCAGGAAGTGCTAGACCTCCATTATCCGGATCTCCAGGTGGAAGAGGGAGAGGTGGCGTAGTAGTACATGTAATAAACAAACATGTAATGAACATCCCCTTAAGGACAGTTGTAAGAAAACCCATTAATTGATCTCTCTGGAAAAAGTGTTTAATCATTCTGTTGGCTTTTTAAATAAAATAATATAAACGGTGTATACCAATAATAGAACTGAATGTCTTATCGTACTGTTGGGTTTTCTTCTTGGCTAATTTGAATGAAATTAAAAATCTTTACTGTTTTTAGATACGCTTTGGTTGCTCATTTCTGAAAGACACCCTTTATTGGGATCATCCGTGTATCTTCATTTCCAAAACCTTCTAATACCAATTTATTGTCATAGACACGAACAATTGAAAATGTACTTGAATTGGGATGCTCTACCATCCCTTTAAGTGTAATAAAATGAACATTATGAAAAATGGCTGTGCTTCCAGCATGATTATGTCCATTAAAATACGCTTTAACGACAGGGTACTCATCTATCAATTCCACTAGCGCATAATCATTCCATATATTATGTGTTTCATTCAAAGGATACGTGGGATAATGGCAAAACATAACTACTTTCTCGTCATTTTCAGTAGCTTGATCCAACTTATTTTTTATCCACTCCATTTGTGTACTATCAATTCCTCCATTCCATTCGAAGGCATTCGCGGCGTTTTTATTTCTTAGGTCCTTCAGGGTGAATTGTGCAAGTTGGAATGCGGGAGAATTTTTTTCATGAGTAAATACACTATTTCCTTGTCCATCTAATACCAAAAACCGCCAACCCTGAACAGTGAAATCATAATATCGATGCGTAAGTCCCAAACGGGAAATAACTTGAGATTTATAAGAAGAATCAACAGCAAACTCGTGATTTCCAAGTACTATATAGGCCTTTGAATTCAATTGTTGGTATATGGGAAATATGCTATCATAACTTCTATATTCCCGATCGATCAAGTCCCCCAAATGTGCAACAAAAGATAAGTTATGATCGTTGAGCGTATCCACTGCAAGGGCGAGATTGACAAGACTGGAGCGATAAAATCGTTTTCCTACGGGATCTTGATCTGCATATTGAGCATCTGCTATTAATCCAAAAGAAAAAATGGGAGATTCCTGATCCATGGTGTTACTTGTGGAACAGCCTGTCAATATTTGCATGACATAGATAACTATAAAAATAATAGGTAAGGTTTTGGAGCAAGCTTGGGACATAGTGACACTGTAGGAGTTAAACTTTTCCCAATATAGTCAATAATGTCTCTTTAAGTAAGGTAAAGATTGTCGTCCAGATAATAATACTTATTGTCAAGTAAATGGCTATTTTTCGTGGTCTTTCCCGAAATGAAACGGCAATACCTATACTTCCGTGGGGGGAAATAAGCGGAGCGAGTGCTGCGATTCCCGTTAGTCCCCATTTCCTCCAAATTCTATATACTCTCCTGGCCTGTGCAATACTCCTAGCTTTGCGCCTGATATTAAATTTTTTCTCCAACCACTTACGTATCTCATGACCAAAATAAGCAAATACCCACGAGCCCAGGATCGCTCCTAAACCCGCTGTAAGTTGTACTTCCAGGTAGCTAAAATCTTTCAATAGCGCTGCAATTACCCCCATAAAAAATTTAACGAAGGAAAGTGATGCTACTCCTAGATAAACCAGCATATCCTCCCAGGTTATTGAATTCCCCGCGATCATCCAGATTTCCCTATACAGTGCCAACCATTTAAACATGGAATATGTAATATATTAATTTTTCAAACGCAAAATATACGCTTAAGTTAGGTAAGTCAACGACATTTGCATGATGTATTATTTAGGCCCAAAGGCTAAATCACCCGCATCTCCAAGTCCTGGAACAATGTAGGATCTTGCAGTGAGTTCTGTATCGACAGCAACGACAAATATTTTTGCCCGAGGAATTTGACGTAGGACATAGTCTATCCCTTCATCACTGGCAACTACACTACATATATAAACATTATCAGGTTGACCAGCGTCCTCCACGATCTCTCGATAGCTCAAACAAATACTTTTTCCTGTAGCTATCATAGGATCAATCAGTATCAACGTCCTATTAGTTATGTCCGGAACTGCAGCATACTCTACCTTAACAATAAATTCATTTCCTTTTGTATGATGTCTGTATGCAGAGATAAACCCATTGTCTGCATGATCAAATATCTTTAGAAAGCCCTGATGAAAAGGTACCCCTGCCCTTAGAATAGAAACCAGAACAGGGTGCTCGGCAAGTGTATTCATATCCAATGTTCCCAAAGGTGTGACTACTTCCCTTGATTCATAGAGGAGAGACTTGCTCAATTCATAGGCTATTAATTCGCCTATTTTTTCGAGGTTTGTTCGGAACCTCAATCGATCTTTTTGAATATTTTCATCCCTGAGTTCAAACAAGATCTGATTGAGATATGAATCTTTGTTTCCTAGGATATTAACTCTTGCGTCCATCTTATTAATAAGGGTAGTTGATTGTGTTTAATCTGTAGATATTGTACGGGATAACTACCAAATTTTCTAAAAAATTGTTCAATTCCTTTGATCATTGAGCCTTCGAAATCCCAATATTCGCATCCTAATTCAATGGCATGTACCATGGCTTTCCATAGCAGAAATGATGTAGCACCTGTTGGGCCCGAATTTGGAGCATAAGCTCCAGTTAAATAGTAAATTCTTTTTCTAAATATTACAAATAATCCTGCAGCAAGTACTTCCCCTTCTGTATTTTTAACATTATAGCAACGTCCATAAGAGGATTTGAGGAGCCACTGACCCAGGCGTTGGAATATAGATGTTCTATGTTCATGTTTGCCCAAAACAAAATTCCCTTCCTCTTCATTTAACGAAATAAGTGTGATTAGTTCCTCTAATCCTGTAGTTTCCTGAAAAGACAGACCATTTTTTTCAGCTCTGCGTATCAGATGCTTGAGAGAAGAGGCAAACTGATTATAAATACGCTCTTTTCCCTGGGTTAGTACTAATTCATAAGTTACTCTTGTGTGAAGTCGAAATCCCTCCCAATGAAAGGGTAATGGATCATCAAAATGTGGGGAAAAATTTAACACCACCCAATGATATTTTTTCAATTCTTCAACCAAAAGCGTTCCCACTTTATGTTTCCAGCTATATTCTTCGTAGACATTTTTCCAAATATTATACTTATAACAAATACCCCAAAATTGTGTGAAAGGGGGTTGCAGAATATAGCTGATACCCCACTTTTTTTTCACCGCTACAGGCATCACTGCTTGCCATTCACCGGAATTACTCACAACTAAGGCCTGCCATTGAGGAGCTAATATGGTCATATACTGATACAGCAGATATGGCCCTCCTTGAGGAGAGTTGTTGACAAATTCATCCCAATCATTTTCCGAAATGTTCTGTCTATCAATAGTGATCAATTCCATTGGGATTTGTTTGCAAATAATTGATGATACTCAATATAGCTTTTCTCCATCCTTTCCACATTCCCGTATTACTCAAGGCATCATTGTGCAGTAGGATGGTAAAATGGCCATTTACTTTTTTCGTTTTTTCAACTAGACTTTTTACATAGTCAACAGCACTTGATGGACTCAATTGGAGATATTTATTTAAGGTTACATCCATAATAAGCGTAGGTTGTATCCACAAGTCCGTGATTTCATTAGACTCCAGGTCAAACCATGGATAGCGTACGGATATTCCTGTTCGAAAGCCTCCCGTTTGGTAATTACAGATGGTGTAATCATATTCAATCCCAGCAGCTATGAGTCCACGAAAGGTATTGGGCAATCTATATTTCAGAAAATGTTGTCGAGACCGTTTAATTGGGCCTTTAACAATTTCCGAAAGGCTCTGCGCTTCCTGCCATATCCTATCTGGTTGCAAATATGTTGTGTACGAAGGATGTATACCTATCTCATATCCCAGGATATTTATATGTTGAATAAGTTGTCTGTAAGCAATGTTACGATGATCAAATCTACTATCATATGTTGAATTTCGATCTATGAGAAAAAAAAACTTAGTACTTTCCTCATAACAATTCGCGAAGATCAGATCAAACGTATCATTTGGATCTTTTTTAGAGGCCATCACTTGCATTCGCTCTGTGGCCTGGTCCCAATTTCTGGTTACAAGATCTTTAACTAATCCTCCATATCTTACATGTAAAGGCTTATGTAAAAATTTCCACGGATGATCCACATCAAACGTAATAGTAAATGAATACTTACGTTTTTTCCTCGTTAAATTTGGATACAATGCAATAAGCTTTTCCCATAGCATTTCTGCATACAAATGTACAAGCGGTTGCTCATACCATTGCTGTTGATAGGATATATAATACGACTCTTCATAACGATCGTGGTCATCGTAACAGGGATTGGCCCATTTTTCGTATTCAGTTGCCAGATAAAAAGTGGCAGCAAAAATATCAAAATCTAATGTACCACGTTGATCTTGAGGCTGAAAAAAAATTAATGGGATTTCTTTTGTATAAATATTAAACTTTTGAGGACGAATATCCGTCTCTTCTAACAGTGTACTGGTTGGAACACTTATCCCCTGGTACACGGGATGATTTGTATAGTTAACTATGGGAATATTTGATGAAGCATTGTAATCGTTTATTCTTAGGAAATAATATTGAACTCCCAATACATGTTTAAAAACAAGGTCAGCAGCATATGTTAATCGAGGGGAATGAACATGCGTTCTTATTGCGACCATAAATATAGAAACTTGATTAAATTCTATCTTTCACTGGGACTTATAAATATTGTTTTGCAAATTATTAGTAACTATCATGTAAATCACTAACTTATTTACGTATTCGTTAATACAAAAAAGTTTTATTTTAAACTTATCTATTAAATAAACGGTAAAAGTGTTTTTCATGATATGATTATTTCCCCAAATATTTGTACAAATTATTAAAAAATTTTCATTCAAAGAATTTTACTATAAACTCTCGTACAGTTCTCATATATGATAGGAAACGGAAGAAAGAATAACCCTCATACGACAGAAAAAGCAATATTGGTAGGTGTATGCACCTCGGATATGCAGTTTGAGCAAGCCAAAGATTATCTGGAGGAGTTAGCGTTTTTAGTTGAAACTTCAAATGCCAAAGCAGTAAGGTTTTTTATTCAACAACTGGAAAAGCCAGTTAACAGTACGTATGTAGGAAAGGGTAAATTAGAGGAAATCAGGGTTGCCATGGAAGAAACAGGAGCAAATATGGTCATATTTGACGATGATCTTTCACCCTCACAAATTAGGAACATAGACAAAGTCCTCGATACCAAAATTTTAGATAGGTCATCACTCATACTTCACATATTCTCAGAGCGTGCCCGAACCGCACAGGCTAAAATACAAGTTGACCTGGCTCAATACCAATACCTATTACCTAGATTGACAGGTATGTGGACCCACCTGTCTCGTCAGAAAGGAGGTATAGGTCTGAAAGGAGCTGGGGAAAAAGAAATTGAGACTGACCGCCGGGTAATTCGGCAGCGGATTTCCAAACTTCAAAAGGAACTCAAGAAGATTGATAGACAAGAGAAAATAAGAAGAAAAAATCGGGATCAATTTGTGAGAGTGGCTCTTGTAGGATATACCAACGCAGGTAAATCCACATTGATGAACCTCATCTCTAAATCAAAAGTACTGGCTGAAAACAAGTTATTTGCTACACTTGATACCACAGTTAGAAAGGTACATTTTTACGGGATTCCTTTTCTGTTATCGGATACGGTTGGTTTTATCAGAAAACTTCCTCACCATTTGGTTGAATGCTTCAAAAGCACGTTGGATGAATCTCGTGAATCAGACATTCTCATTCATGTAGTCGATGCTTCTCATCCACATTATGAAGAACACATGAAAGTGGTCAAAGAAACGCTTCATGACATGGGCATGGGAGAGCGACCTATTTTAACAGTCTTCAATAAAGTAGATCGTCTGGAAAAAGAGGAAAGAGATCGTATTGAATCGCACTGGATGACTAAATCCCATCTACCTGCAGTATGCGTTTCTGCAAAAGAAAAATACAATATAGACAGGCTGCGAAATGTTCTTACACAGCTCATCGTGCAAGAGTATCAGCAAAAAACACATCTTGAAACGCATCCTTTCCTAAATGGGCATTCGGAATATCACTATATGGATAAGAAGGTGCTTTTAGATGGTACTCCTGAAAGGATTACTGATGAGAATTGATGGTGTTTACAATTAATCACTGATTAACACATACTTCATTAAGTAATATTTACTTATCCGTTTTAATGATTAATTCCTCTTTTCATGAAGTATGTTTTACTAGTCTTGGCCACCTTACAACTACAGGTAGGTTTATCTCAATTTAGGGTATATCCTTATTTACTTTCGCCTTCTGACCAAGGGATCAGGATCACATGGTTTACAGAAGACTTCATCTCTGGAACGTTAAAGATTGTTGCTTTGGGTCAGACCGACACCATGGTATACACAAGTCAACCCAAGGAAATTAAAGCGCTCAGATATTCAGAATTGGAAGAAGCTGAACGTTCTGCATTCCCCGATATGTTTGTCAATAGGAATATCAAGCATAGCCTGGAAATCTCAGGACTAGTGGCTTCAACTACTTATCGTTATTATGTACTTCAGGGAGTTGAGAAATTTAGTAGTAGCTTTCATACAGCTCCACAAACGGGGAGTCGTTCCGATATACACTTTATAGCTTTTGCAGACTCAGAAACAGATCCTGCTGGTAGAAAAATTTATCGAACATGGTCTACAGGCAGTCAGCATCCAGAAAGTACAGGCAGACCTGATAGCATACAGAATTATTTACTAACTGAGACAGAAGGATATCAAGCGAATCTGGCAGAAATCAAAAAGGCCAAACCAGATTTCCTCATACTATCTGGAGATATTGTACAGGGAGGGGGATATCAACGTGCCTGGGATGAGTTCTTTTTTCATAATGCAGGCAAATTCGATACGCTCCTTAGCAATATTCCCTTTTTGCCAGCAATCGGAAATTGGGAAAACTTTGGCGCGAGAAACGGGGGATATACCCCTGAAGCTATTGCGGCAGCCCGAGCTAAATACAAAGCCTATTTTGATGTGCCGCCAAATAATAATCCCAATTACCAGAATTTTTATTATCGAATAGATTATGGTCCCTTGACATTGCTCACACTAGATTCATCAAACGGATTACCCGACAGTACCGATGGAGATACCAATATCAATATTAACGCTGACACATACCCTGCAAATGATCTTCCAGATGTCAATGAAGGTTCCGATCAATGGAAATGGACTGTAGCACAATTACAAGACGCTTATGAAGCTAAACAAATTATTTTCGTACAATTTCATCATATCCCGTACTCAAGTGGAGGCCATAGCTTACCACTGACGGCCTTTAAAAGTACTGGACAGGCAGGAATTCCTATGCGAGCCTATCAACCGATGTTCAAAAAGTATGGGGTAGTGGCTGTACTTTGTGGTCATAATGAGTCATTGGAGCACTCAGTAGTAGAAGGCGTTCATTATTGGGATACAGGAATTGCAGGAGATGGCTTTGGATATTGTATAGATGACATCGATCCCAGAAGAAAAAATCCATTTAGACAATTTGTTGCACATCGAGATGCACCTGAATGGTGGCAGGGCCCTCAGCTGGTAGACGGAGGAAAACATTATGGATATTTAGATATCCAAATAGCACCTCAGGGCACAAACTACGAAGTAACCATGACTCCATACTATATTTTTCCCATTACTAATGAACAAGGTAGTGTAATTGATATGGAGAAACGTGCTTATAAGTATGTTGTAAAAGAAATTTGGAGCTACTAAAAAGATACAGCAGCATCGAAAACAATCGATACTGCTGTTATGAACAATTAGCCTTAATTACAAACTACCACCCTGGATTTTGGGTAAGGTTAGGATTTAGTAATATTTCTGTTCTAGGTAGCGGGAACAAATAGTGCTTGACCGGATCAAAAGTCTTGGTAATTGTAGGGTGTACGTTAATGAACCCTTTATCCCCTTCTGATAAGACAAAAACTTCTCCCAGTCTCCAATACTGTACATTGGGAAGCTGGTCGTCTGGGATTTCCTCTGTCAATACTACATCGATTGTACCATTCTTATCTAAATCAATTTCACCCGTATTCGGGAAATACATTCCCTTAAATGTCTCTGCCAATAGGTCTCCTTCACTCCAACGCATTAGATCGTCGTATCTGAATCCCTCTAGTGCCAACTCAACTCTTCTTTCCCGACGAATTTCCAATATTGCTGCTTGCTGAGCCCCACTCACATTATTATAGCGAGCTGATAAAATGGGATCGACCGTCGTACTTGCCAATTCCATTGCAGGCATACCTGCACGCTCACGAATCAAATTTATAGTCATATCCAAATCTCCCTGAGTGAGTTCTCCCATTTCAGCCTTGGCTTCTGCGTAGTTTAACAGCACTTCAGCATAGCGAAAAATGGGCAGATCATTGGTGCTCACATTGTAATTGATATCGTAAAACGAATCCAAAACGTACTTTATGACTTGATACCCAGTACGAGCATTGTTAAAATCAGGAACTAGCACCTCATCTCCTCCAATTCGCGTGTAGCCAGGTGTACGTATAGTCTGTGCTAACCTGGGATCTCTACCCTGTGTTTCCACATAAAACGTCATTGTATCATATCCTGCTTGAGCAGTAAACGGGGTACCATCTTCCATCAAATAAGTATTCATCAAGGACTTTGTCAGTCCTGGTGCGCTTAATGTAGAAGAAATGAATTGATTGGTTCCTGTATGAAAGGTTTCAAGCCCAGCATCATACACTCTGGCCAGGATAACTTCCGAGGGATTAGCTTCTTCAAATAAGAAAAGATCCTGATAATCCCTAGTTGGATCACCCGTTGAATACAATGTGTATTGGCCTGAATTTATGAGCTCATCTGAAGCAGCTATAGCTTGTTCTAAATAGGCCCTCCCATCACTGACTCCATGATATTTTTCATAGGTTCCTTCGTATAGCGCCACTCTTGCTTTCAGTGCTAATGCACACCACTTATTGATAGTCATAGGTGGGGTATTTTCTTCTATGTTAGCAATCGCAAAATCCAGGTCAGCTAGCACATTGTCTATCACTTCTGTCCGGGAATCTCTTCCTTTAAACAGGGCTTCATCATTTGTTTCCAGCGGCTGATCATACCAAGGTACATCGCCAAAACGCTTTACCTTATCAAAGTAAAACCATGCCCGGAAAAAGCGAGCAATCCCCGCATAATGATTCTGTACAACTGGGTCCAGCTCTTCGCTACGGTTATAGTTTGCAAGGAAAAAATTGATATTCCTCAAAGGACCCCAAGTCCATCCAGCAGAACTTGCATCGGTTTCCACTGTATGCTGACCAGCGACTACAATGTCATAAGACTTTTTCTCGACATTATCACTGCTGAAATCAGCACTAAAGATGTCTGTTCCAGGAAGAAGCGTGTAGAAGCTATTTACATAGGTATTGAGTTCTGCTTCCGATTGAAAAAAGGTTTGCGGAGAGATTTCATCTAGTGGAACTCTTTCCAGATAATCGTCGTTACAGGCTGTGGTAACGATAGAAATAATAGAGAATAATATGATTATACGTTTCATGATATTTCAATTTGAAAGTAAAAATTGGGAGTGAATTAGAAAGTAACATTTACACCTGCAGAATAGGTCCGTTGATAGGGATAATTTTGACCATCTCCCCAGGTTTGCCCGGGAACATTGAGTAGCTCGGGATCTACAGGCATGATCATATTGGTATTCTCCCATACATTTTCTCCACTGAGGTAAATGTTGAATCGCTCAATACCTAACTTTCTGGTAAATACCTGAGGGATTGTATACCCCAATGTGATATTTTTTAATCTTAAATAAGAAGCATCCTGTATGAACCTCGATTGAGGAGCAATCATCTGTTTCCCTCTACCTAAGGCAGCATATCCAAATAATCTGGGGAAATAAGCATCTCTATTTTCAGGAGTCCAGTAATTTCCGACAATATGCTCTAACACAGTATTATATGGTCTGTTGTATACACTCCACATATATGCATCATCCCTTCCTGGAAGGAAATCATGCTGACCAATACCTTGAAAGAAAAAAGAAAAGTTGATATTCTTCCAGTCAAACCCTCCATTAAAGCCATAGTTTTTGCGGATGAGACTGTTACCTACTACAGTTAGGTCTCCAGGATTTTCTAGGGTATAATCTCCTTCATCGATTACTCCATCATTGTTAAGATCTGCAAACTTGAGATCTCCAGGAGCGAGGTCTGCGGGTCTACGCATCAACCCTGTATGATCCGCAGAGTTTGCTATTTCCTCTTCAGACTGAAAGAATCCCAGCGTCTCATATCCCCAAATTTCACCAAATTCCTGCCCCTCATAAAAGTCACCCAAAAAGTTGTTAGGATTATCAAAACGCGTAATCTCTGCTGTATAATCCCCAAAGACAAATCCCAGATTGTATCTAAATGGGCTACCTAATAATTGAACCTCATCATTCCACTTTACTGAAAATTCGTATCCTGTAGTCTCCAAATCTGCTGCATTTTCATCAGGTTCGCTTGTACCAAGAACCGCAGGAAGGGTTCTTCCCTTAGTTAACATATCGGCCGTCTCGCGTTGATACCAATCAAACGTTACATTTAATCGATTCCACAATCCCACATCTACGCCCACATCCAGTGTAGTGACCTTTTCCCATGTTAAATTGGGAGATACTAACCCAGGATTACTGATTGCCAATGGTCTTTCACCTGCAATTACAACAGGAGAAGTAAACGTAGACATCGTAGGAATGTAGGCATAGAAAGAAGGTACTTGCTGATTTCCTAACGAACCATAGGAAGCTCTCAATTTCAGGTTGGTAACTGTGTTGCGGATACCAGAGAAGAAGGATTCATCAGAAATTCTCCACCCAGCAGATACTGAAGGAAAAAAGCCAAATCTGTCTTCCTCGGGAAAACGAGATGTCCCATCATACCGTCCATTAAATTCAACCAAATACTTATTGTCGTAGTTGTATTTCACGCGATAAAATACCCCTCGTACAGCCCATTCACTTGCACTTGCATCAACGAACGATTCTCCAATAGCCAAGTTCAATGATCCCAGATCACTCGTAACGAGGTCATCTCTACTTGCAGTAGTAGAACTAAATTTCCTAAGCTCCTGGTTATACCCTACGGTTACGCCGAGATTATTTAGTCCAAAGCTTTGGTCGTAAGTAGAATAAATATTGAATACGTGATATTCATTATCAGTTGTAACATTCCTAACCCTGCTAACCCCTCTCGTACTAGCCACTCCAGGGTTCACGTCATTTCGGTAATACGTTACGGGCTTATAGTGCTCATCTATATCTCTACCATCAGTCTGATACGTATAATCTCCAAATACCTTCCATCTGTCATCCAGAAACGACATCTCTGCTCCAACTGTATTTTGGAATAATTTTTCATTGTTCGACCCTGGTCCTCCATCTCTCAAAAAAGCTACAGATAGTCCACTGGGATACGTCCAGGTACCATCGGGATTTTGAGGAAGCTGCTGTGCATTTCCCAACAATACAGCATACCTTTCCAAGGTAACAGTTCCTCCGTAATAGGTCTTGTAGTCATAAATACCATTATTGAAGAAAGAATTATTACGCAGCTTAAACCAATCTGTCAACTGGAATTCAAATTTTGTTCTCACATTAAAGCGCTCATACTGGTCTGAATCGTATTCATATATCCCATCCTGAAACAAGTATCCTCCTGAGAAGTAATAGTTAAATCGATCATTACCTCCTGAGAAGCTGAGATTGTGTTGTGTCATTGGTTGAGTCTCCTCATATATTTCGTCATACCAGTCTGTATTTCCATAGTATTCATACTGCCCCTCATTATTGATCCTCACAGCAGGAAGAGAAGGATCTTCTGAACGTGCTTTAGCATAATCCAATTCATCCTGGGTATAAGCCCCTGTACCATTCCAAGCTTTGAGTGCCTCATGATAAATAGACATACTTAGATAGGGATCTGTAACAGCTTCAGGTAATATTGTGGGAGTATTTATCCCTACAAAAGCGTTATAGTTTACTGTAGGTTTCATGCTCTTGCCCGATTTTGTCTTGATCAGGATTACACCAAAAGCACCCCTGGCTCCATAAATTGCAGCAGAAGCAGCATCTTTTAGGACCGTGACACTTTCTATATCTGCTGGATTAAGTAGTGTTACCAAAGATGGATCACTGGGAATACCATCTATTACGATCAATGGATTCCCTCCATTGATAGAAGTAATCCCTCGAATATTATATTGCGGAGTACTGCCGGGAGTACCGTCAGTAAATACAATGTTAAGGTTGGGTATGACACCTTGTAATCCACGAGCTAAATTAGAAATGGGCCTACTTTCCAACACTTCACTTGAAACTTGATCTACAGCCCCCGTGAGATTTTCTTTCTTAGTTGCTCCATATCCTACGATTACGACCTCTCCCAAATCAGAAATAGATTCCGTGAGGGTGATGTCTACTCGTTCTTGATCTGTAACTACTATTTCCTGACTTTCGTATCCTATGTAAGAAATAATTAACGTACTAGAAGCATCTTCTTGAATAGCAATTGAAAATTGACCGGATTCATCTGTAAGTGTACCTTGACCAGTACCTTTCACTCTTACAGTTGCTCCAATCAACAAGCCTCCATCTTCAGCTCTCACAATTCCTCTTACTATTCGGTCAATATTCGCATGAATTACAGATACCATCTCTACTACATGATAATTGAGCTTACCCAACATTAGATCTAGTGAATCCAGTACTGGCACTTCCAACTTGATCTTACTCTTCGGAGTAAAGTTCCCATCATATACATATACAATATCTTCTACAATTTTAAAGCTCAAACCCGTTTCCCCGGATATATATTTTAAGATATCCGCTACGGCCAGTTCATGGTTTTGATTGGAAATAACGATACCATCGATCGTTTCATAGGTATAAGTAAAGAATAAATCCGTCTTTGCCTGTATATCTGCAAATGCATTCTCTAATGGAATTTTCTTCCAGTCACAGGTAATCTTGGTTTCCTCAAATAATTGTCCGTAGGCTGGTTCCGCCATTCCCACAGTCAGAAAGGCAATTTGAAGAATTGCCATATAAAAGAGAAATCTAGTCATAGCTAGTAAATGGCGATGTAACGATAATTTCATAGTTTTGTAGTTAGGGTTAATGAATACTGACCCCTTGACAGGAATGGATCTCTGCTGACCGTTTCCACACTTTTGCAGTTATCCTGACTTCCCGAAAGGGTTATTGAATTAACTCGTTGTAAGCCTGCTATTCCGATAGCAGGTTTTTTAATTGGGTGTTACGATGTAATAGTTCTTACTCTTCTTTTCGAATCGATACCTGGCTACGAGATGTATCCCTTCAATGACCTGATCAAAAGTCATTTTCCTGGTATCGATGCGGTGCACAAGCGTTTCATGTATTTGCTTTTTATCTATGATTTGAATGTGTATCCCATACCATTCTTCTAATATCCTCACCACTTCCTCAATATCTGCCCTTTGAAAACGAATGATTCCGTCTTTCCAAGCGTATCGCAATGTATCCTGAAGTGCATTAGTTGTATAGTTCTGATCAATTTTGCGAAAAGTGAAAGCTTCTCCAGGCTTTAGTGTATCAAGCGTTCTGATTAGCGTATCTTCTTTGAGCTGCAACGCTACCGATCCTTGTAATAATGCCACTTCTACTTGTTCCTGATCTCCCCTGGCTGATACGTGAAACCTAGTCCCTAACACTCTGGTAAGCATGTTTCCAGTCTGAACGACAAATGGAGAAGAAGGATTATGTGCAACCTCAAAGTACGCTTCCCCTTCCAAAGACACTGATCTTACTCCTGATTGAAAAGGAGAAGCATAGGATAAATTACTTCCTGGTTTTAGCCAGACTTGTGAACCGTCTACCAAACTCAACTGCTTTGGTTCATTACCAGCATTCTCTACGGTGATAAGGTCGTAATCAGTGTTTGATTTAGTGGATATATTAATGATGAAATATCCAATGATACACAGTAACAGAACCACAGCTGCTGCACGAAGAATGATACGTATAGATTGGGGGAAGTGTATTTTTAAGGGAATATTCTGTGATAGGCTTTCCTGTATAGATTGTAGTATTTCGTTTTTTAGCTCTGATTCCGATTGTTCGAGCATGTTGTTCAACTCATCCCACTCAGCTTGTAAGTGTAATTCAAGGTCATCTATTCTGTCTTGTTTAAAATATTTCTGAAGAATTCTAATTTCTTCATCTGTACAAGTACCACGGATAAATTTATCTATAAGCTCTGAATCAAAGTCCATTCACAATTATTATTTAATCTATCGTATGTTCAAGCTCATAGACGTAGATAAA
>CAZZEC010000101.1:1534-21148 GCA_964652565.1 uncultured Bacteroidia bacterium | reverse complement strand
AACCATCTACACATTACTTTTCTGCAACTGCACTGACTACTTACCTGGCGTGTTCGTTAAGATTTTATTTTAAATACATCGCGAACATCAAGGAACCAGAGTTGATTGAAGAATACATGGAAGCAGGAACATTCGGAAAAGTTCTTCATGAATCACTAGAGCTACTGTATCAGGCAGTAGATGGAATGATCGATTCTGAATACATTCACAAACTAGCATCTGAGCTCCCAAAAGCCTTGAGAAAAACCTTTGTGAGTAATGACCTGGACTGGGACCATCCCATAGGGATGAATTATCTGTTCAAAGAAGCACTCCTGGATTTGGCAGCCTCAATACTTTCACATGATGCTCAAAGTCCTCCTTTTGAAATCAAATATCTCGAAGAAAATGTTGAATTTGACACGCAATTTTCTGTAGGTGGAATGCCTGTTAGGCTAAACGGTACATTTGATAGAGTAGACTATCTACCAGACAGCAACACAACAAGAATCATCGATTATAAGACAGGTAGAGCCAACATTCGATCTAAACTGGAAATAGATAAATTATTTGAAAGTGATGATTATAAAGAAATGTTCCAGGGATACTTCTACGCTTGGTTATATAGACGGAAATATCCCGAAAATCCCGTTCAAATGGCATTTTATCCCTTAAGAGAAATACAAAAGGGAAGAGAATATATCAATAACGGTCAATCATTAAATGATCAACTATTAGTTGAATTTGAAAAAAACTTATCTGAATTACTTACCCGAATATTTACGGAACCCTTTACGCAAGTAGCAAACGAAGAAAAATGTCTCTATTGCGCTTATAAAACTATCTGTAACAGAGGATAAAATATTAAGATAATGCCTGATCAAGGTCCGATATGAGGTCCTCACTATCTTCTATTCCCACAGATAACCTAATCAACGTATCCGTTAACCCAGATTTTAATCTTTCTTCTTTAGGAATAGAAGCATGCGTCATAGATGCTGGATGACCAATCAATGACTCTACTCCACCAAGGCTCTCAGCCAACGAAAATAATTTTGTGCCACTGAGAACTTTCAATGCGTTCTCCATATTATCATCTGCCAGGGTAAAAGATATCATACCTCCAAAGTCGCGCATTTGCCTGGCAGCGATGCTGTGATTAGGATGGTCGGGTAATCCAGGATAATATACCTTCCCCACTTTAGGATGTTCATTTAAAAAAGCGGCAATTTTACGTCCGTTTTCACTGTGTTGCCGCATACGTAGATGTAGTGTTTTTATTCCTCTGAGGGTTAAAAAGCAATCATTAGGGCCTGGGACAGCACCACATGAATTTTGAAGAAATCTCAATTGTTGATGAAGTCCTTGATCTCTTACAATCACTGCACCGGATACTACATCAGAATGGCCTCCTATGTATTTGGTGATAGAATGCACAACCATATCTGCACCCAAATTTAACGGTTGCTGTAGATAGGGAGACGAAAATGTATTGTCTACTACGGTATAGATTTGTTTGTCTTTTACAAGGTTAGTAATAGCTTCTATATCAATGATACTCATAAGTGGATTAGTAGGAGTTTCAATCCATATCATCTTCGTTTTTTCATTTATTAATCGCTCAATGTTTTCTACTTCTTCCATCGACACGAAATGAAATGTAATACCAAAATTTGCAAATACCTTTGTGAAGATCCGATAAGTACCTCCATAGAGATCATTCGTGGAGATCACTTCATCTCCAGGTCTTAATAATTTGATTACGGCATCCACAGCAGCCATTCCAGATCCAAAGGCAATAGCAGAAGCGCCGTTTTCAAGGACTGCCAATGCTTGTTCAAGTGCGTGACGAGTAGGATTTTGGGTTCTCGCATATTCATAGCCTTTGTGATCACCTGGAGCTGCCTGCACATAGGTACTTGTTTGATAAATAGGAGTCATAATAGCTCCCGTGCTAGGGTCAGGTTCTACGCCAGCATGAACGGCTTGTGTTCCAAATTTCATAGAGATTTAATTTATTTTCGCTAAATTAAGCTTAATTAAATAATAGCAGTAATATAATCACAAAAAGGGTGCTACTACCTGCATATGTTCTTATGTTAACCATTGAAAGGCATAAATAGGTATCTTTATTGCAATTTTTGAGTATAAGTATAGTATAACTTATTTGTTAGTATACAATCGACAATTTCATGGCACGTTTAAATGATTCCGAATTAAAAATTCTTGATGATATAGCTGGATGGAAAGCCGAAACGCCAAGTTTTCTCAACCGTGCAACTGAATTTGTAAGCAAACCTATTAATTGGCTGACAGATCGTCTGGTCCCGGAAAATATTCGTAGTAGTGTAGCAGACGTAACAGATCGTGTTGCAGAAAAAATTCACGACTTTTCTAAATGGACAGTTAATAAAGAGGAAGTACTTAAAGCTACGAAAGAATTTGAAATAGATTCTAAAACCATCATTGAACTCAGGAATGCTACGATCCATGATCTCGATCATGTATCCAGATCTTTCATAGATAAGAATACACGCGTTGGCACCGTCAGTGGTGCAGGTACGGGATTGGTTGGCTGGGCTGGATTGATAGCAGATCTTCCCACCTTGTTTATTCTATCCTTAAGAACTATTTATCAAATAGCGCTTTGCTATGGATATGATGTACAAGATGAAAACATGACACCTAGCGAAAAAGCTTTTGAACTGGAGTATATGATGCGAATCTTCAAAATTGCCACAGCATCGGATAAGATACAGAAACAACGCGCCTTGAGTGAATTGAAAGACTTTGAATCTCAGCGTTTTCACGATGATGATTTAATAGGTGTGGGAAGTGATTTCACAACAAAGCAAATGGGTAAAAATACAACCCGAATTATCTCACAAAGAATTGTGAGAGAGATTGTTGAACAAACTCTGTCTAAAAAAGCTGCAGCATTGGTCCCTGGTCTGGGAGCTATTTTTAACGCTGGTTTTAATTATGTCTACCTAAGAGATGTAGGTGAAGCTGCCTTCATGCTATACAGAGAGCGATTCCTATTAGATAAAAAAGGGAGAAAGCGCTCTATTAAGATAGAAATCGATTAAGCTAGATTACCTCCACCAATTGTTCTGCTCTAGGTTTCATTTTTCCCAATGGCTTTAAATCGAGCTCTTGCGAATGAATTAATTCTAAAAATTCTTCTTTGCCATTCTGAGATACAGCTACCAATAGTCCTCCACTGGTTTGAGGATCACATAACAACGCTTTCTGCATTGTTTTCAAAGGACTTACCAGATGCCCATAGCTATCGTAATTTCTAAAAGTTCCCCCTGGAAAAGTTTTCTGCTCCAAATAGAAGTCTAGCCCTTCCAGCGTTGGAATAGCGTCACAGATGATTTGGGCGGAAACATTACTCCCTTCACACATTTCAATCAAATGCCCTAACAATCCAAAGCCCGTAACATCAGTCATACTTTTTACAGCATCCAGTTCCCCAAGTAATTCCCCAACCCGATTGAGTGTCAACATCCACTCCCGAGCTTGTCGAAAGTCCTCATGTTTGAGAATCCCTTTCTTTTGAGCAGTAGTCATAATGCCTATTCCCAGAGGTTTGGTCAAATACAACTCACAGTCTGGCTCAGCCCCTGAATTAGTACGAATATTTTTATGCTTAATCTGTCCCGTTACAGCCAATCCAAAAATGGGTTCAGGAGCATCTATACTATGCCCCCCTGCTATCACAATTCCTGCTCGTTTACAGGCATCTCTGGCCCCTTCCATTACTTCACGAGCTATTTCGGGTCCTAGTTTATCCAACGGCCACCCCAATATTGCGATGGCCATCATAGGGGTTCCTCCCATAGCATATATATCACTCAATGCATTTGTAGCAGCAATTCCCCCAAAGTCAAAGGGATCGTCTACAATTGGCATAAAAAAATCGGTTGTACTGACTATCCCTATCTCATCATTTAGGCGGTACACGGCAGCATCATCCTTAGTATCATTTCCTACGAGTAAATTGGGGTCGGATAATACAGTTGCTTTACTTTCCAATATCTTACTCAACACATTGGGAGATATTTTACACCCACACCCTGCACCATGAGAATATGCCGTCAATTTAATGTTATTTTTTATATCCATATTAACTAATGTTTGTTTTCTGTAGGGCTTCAAGAACGGCACCAGCATTTTTCCCGGGATCACCTGAAGTAGATGAAATGCTAACTGTAGGAGGTTGGAGGTATCGATGTTGACTTTTACAATAGCTTTTATCGTAATATTCTAGTAAGATATCTGCTGCATAAGATAACTTCCCTTCTTCGAGTTGGGCTAATACCTTCTGTTTATTATACCCTCCAAGCTTCTTTCCTATCCTCATTACAGCTTCTGCCATTTCCTTCCTATCCTGATTACCATATTCATTTACCAACCTTCTCAAACGTTCTTCTTTGGGAATACATATTTCTACTACTGTAGCCAGTTTCATACGATTCCATAAGGTTTCGGGCAAATTGACTTTCCCAATGTTTATGCTTTCTCCTTCTATCCAAATTCTTTTGCTGGTGTCCAATTGAAGAAAGGCTTGATACACGTTATTTTGAAACTGAGGTGTAGTAGGCTGTTCCCCCAGCCCTATATTTCCAAAGGCAGAACCTCTGTGATTAGCTAGATATTCTAAATTGATTACCTGTTCTCCCCTTTCGCGCATACATTCCAGCATATCTGTTTTTCCACTTCCTGTAAGACCTTCCAACACAATGAGTTCCTCTATTTCACTTAAATCATGTAATAATTGACTGCGGTAAGCTTTATAACCCCCTGTTAGTACTTCACATGAAAGTCCTGCTAACTCAAAAAGCCAGGACATATTTTCACTCCTCATACCTCCCCTCCAGCAATATACCAACAATGCATCTTGGTACGCGTGCTTCCTGGCTTGCGAAGCCAGATGATACATGTTAGGTCCTACAATCTCCAATCCTTTGTCTATCGCAGCTTGTCGACCTGATTTTTTGTAAAGGGTCCCCACTATCTCCCGTTCACTGTCACTTAATAGCGGAATATTGATAGCACCCGGAATGTGCCCCTCTGCAAATTCTGATGGTGATCTTACATCGACAACGGATGTTGTCTTCGCCTTCTCCAAAAACTCCTTGATATATAAATAATTCATATTACCTCCTCTCCTCTAATCCTATATTTTGAATTTATAATAACATCTTGCTTTCTACTCCGACACCATTATCCAACGACACAAAATATATGGGTAAATTTATTTGAAATGCTTCAAAGTAAGCCTGTTGCATTTTTTCCGTAAAACTTTCCTGATAATCATTTTCTATGAGATTTAATGTACATCCCCCAAATCCACCACCTACCATTCTGGAACCCAATACACGTTCATCCTCACGGGTAAGATCTACCAAAAAATCCAATTCAGGACAACTCACTTCGTATTCGTGTTGTAACCCATCATGTGAGGCATACATCAACCTACCTAATGTTAAAAGTTCACCTGATTGTAAGGCTTTACAAGCAGCAAGTACTCTTTCATTTTCATTGAGAATGAAATGACATCTGCGAAATACCACCTCATCCAGCGAGGGCTTATATAGCTTCAGCATATCTTGGGTAACATCCCTTAAAGAAGATATATTCTCACCTTTCTGTTGTAATAAAGCTACGCCTTCTTCACACTGTGCCCTTCTCGTATTATAACCTGTATCGGCCAAAGAATGACTAACCTGTGTATTACATAGAACCCATGTGTATCCATTAAGTTTTACCGGTACATACTCAAACTCAAGACTTCTACAGTCTAGTCTCATGACGTGGGAAGCTTTTCCATGAACACTTGCAAACTGGTCCATGATACCACATTTAACCCCTACGTATTGGTGTTCGGCTTCCTGACAATACAAAGCCAATTGCCATGGACTCATTTCTAAAGCAAACAGTTCTTTTACGCAATACCCTATCCCACACTCCAAAGCTGCAGAAGAGGACAAACCTGAACCGATAGGAATATTTCCCCCCATGACACAATTGAATCCTCTTACATCATATCCTTTTTCTCTCAATATTTCCAGCACTCCATATACGTAGAGTACCCAATTGGCATCTGTATCTGGTTTTTCTCCTTGATTCCATTCTATATGTTGATCCATATCTGCAGCATATATGCTAAAAACGCAGTCTTCTCTGGGAGAAACCAGAAAAGTAATTCCTCTGTCAATGGCACCGGGTAATACAAACCCTTCATTATAATCTGTATGCTCACCAATTACATTAATACGACCAGGTGCTCTTACTACTAAGGGAGGGTCGCCATATAATCCAGCAAAGTGTTTCGATAACTTATGAATTAATTCACTCATTGATAGAAGTACCTCAAATCGAGATAATTGTTATTAATTATATTATTTCAGCCAGGTACCAATATCGCCGCGATTTAAGTCTATGGCACGAATGCGATATTGATATCTATATAACTGATCTGACAATAAGAATTCTTCGTGTGTCCTGGGATTCCAGCTATCATCTCCTCCCAGCCCCATCTGTTGTAAATCAACATGCAACGTAATAAAGGGTGCGGGTTTCAAGTCAAAGGGGTGCCTGGCGGTTGTCAAATTATCCAGGCTATAGTCATGGACATTGATATTGAGTTCGGTTTCTATTGCAGAAACTAGCAGTCCGACGCCTTCCTCATCTGTCAATGTTGCCCATCTTACATCAGATTTATTTCCATTCTCCTGAGGTCGTCCATACGGAACAAATTGATCTGCTACTGTACCTTCATATTTTCCAATCCTTGCACTTGACTTTCTATCCCAATAAGATTCGTGAGGGCCACGTCCATACCATTGAAACTGGGTTAGATTAGAAGGCACCTTCCACATTCCTCCCACTCTGGGAAGTGGAGGACAATTTTCGGGTATTGCCAACTCCTCAGTGATGATTATATCCCCTTGACCATATATGTCATATGTTGTTACAAATTCAATCATTCCCTTGCTAGCATTTAGTTCTCCCTGTACCTGAATGCTGACCATTTTGTTAGCAGAATCTTTTCGTACATCGATAGTTTGTACAATGGTTTCCATTTCATCCAGCCCATAGTCCTTCCATCTGGCGGCAAAACTACGTTCTTCTCCTCCTTCGTCATTATCGATGGGTGCCCGCCAAATGTTAACCTTCAACCCTGACTCGACGATAGTCTTTCCGTCGTATATCCATTGACGCATTTCTCCGCGCTCAGCATCAAATTCCATACTAAAGTCCGCTCCTTTGATCTCTAAACCTTCATCAACCTCTTTGATAGCCAGTGTATCCAACAGATTAATTTCGGGAGCACTTAGTTCGGGAGTCCTCAAGATGAATTGCTCCCAGGCTATTTCATAGCCTTCTGGTGCCCAGGATGATTCATTCTTTAGTTGCAAACTTATATTCAGAATATATTCTGTATCGGGATTGAGTACATTTACCGTTACGGGATTGTCCCAGATATAGGTAGCACCTGGAGGTACTGCGGGCATAACAGCATTCCCTTCTGTGATAAAAACGCCATCAGCCAAAAGAGCCCATTGAATAGATACAAAATCCAACGGCAAAAAATCGTACAGGTTTTCTATGGCAATCTCTCTTAACTGAGGATCCTTTCCGTAAATTTTTACATTTTGATATACCTTTTTTACCTCTTCCAATGCGGGTTGAGGGCTTCTATCTGAAAACACGATCCCATTCATACAAAAATTCCCATCATTGGGTACATCACCAAAGTCACCTCCATAAGCGAAATAGGATTCCCCTCCCTCAGTTTCCTTACGCAAGCCTTGGTCCACCCAATCCCAAATATACCCTCCCTGCAACCGAGGATAACTATAAAAAGCTTCCCAGTATTGATCAAAATTACCAGTACTATTCCCCATGGAATGGGCGTATTCATTGAGTATAACTGGTCTGGAGGTATCTTCGGCGGTAAATTTGATCATATCCTCAATAGATATATACATATTGGAGATAAAATCGTGATGTGAGAGCGTACCGTGGTACGGTTCATTTCTTCCTTCGTAATGGATGAGCCGGGAATCGTCTATTTGCTCAATAGCCTGCTCCATGGCCTCAAAATTTTCTCCCCACCCACATTCGTTACCCAATGACCATATAATAATACTCGGATGGTTTTTGTCCCTTTCTACCATAGACACTGCTCTATCTATCATAGCAGATTTCCACGCGGGTAATTCCCCAATTAAAATTCCTCGCTCCCAAAGATCGTGGCTTTCCAGGTTGGCCTCGTCCATTACATATAATCCGTATTGATCACATAATTCATACCACCTAGGATGATTGGGATAGTGTGAAGTCCTGACAGAGTTTATATTGTTTTGCTTCATCAGTTTAATATCCGCTATCATACTTTCTTCTGAAATAACCCTTCCATGATCAGGATCAATTTCATGTCTGTTTACACCCTTGATATATATAGCTTTGCCATTAACCATTAATTGACCATCCCTGAGTTCCACTTTTCGGAAGCCTGTACGCGTACTCACAGATTCTGTCACCTGGTACTGATTATCCAATAAAGATATTACTAATGTGTATAGATTGGGATCTTCTGCACTCCAGAGGCGCGGTTGGCGAATGGGGACATCCCACACGGCGGATGCTTGTGAATTTTTGGCAATCTTTTTGGGTAAAGGCACCACACCCTGGGCTACTGTACCTCCCTCTGTATCAAATAGTGTCAACTGTATATGATACTTCTTAGCATTTTTTGAAGAGAGATTATTGACCTCTACTTCTACATTTAATGCTCCCTGTTGATAAGCAGGGTCCAGATCTGTAGTTGCAAAGAAATCGTGAATATATACCTTTGGAGTGCTATGAATATACACATCCCTAAATATCCCACTCAATCGCCAAAAGTCCTGATCTTCAATATAACTTGCATCAGACCAACGTATGACTTGTACAGCGAGTGTATTCTCCCCAGGTTGGATATATGTAGTAATGTCAAACTCTGCAGGTGTCATGCTACCCTGGCTATATCCAACCTTTGTACCATTCACCCACAGGTAAAATGCTGATTGAACTCCGTCAAAATGAATAAATATTTGCCTTTCTGACCAGGTTTCAGGAATTGTAAAGCTTTTTCTGTACAGTCCGGTTTCATTTTTATCTTCAGGCACATACGGAGGATTCACTTCAAAAGGCATTCTAATATTTGTATAAATCGGCTGCCCATATCCAAGAATCTGCCAATTGGAAGGCACAGGTATTTCGTCCCATTCATCATCCTCAAAAGACGGAGCATAAAAATCTTGTATTACTACTCCAGGATTTTCAATAAGTTTAAATTTCCACAACCCATTAAGGCTCTTCCAGTGGGTAGACTGATCCTTATCCATGGTAAGTGCTGTCGATTCATCTGGAAAGGAAATCCTTGTTGCGTGGGAAGACACCTTGTTTTGTCCAAACATCTCAGGATTTTGCCAATCGACCACTTGAGCTGAAACTTTCACGAATAGTATTTGTATAATTGTAAAAAATGCACATACTAATAGCGTAGATCGTTTAAGATGAGCTGTAAAGGAGAATAATGAATTACAAAATTTCATCATTTGCTTTATTTTTAAACAAAGAATTATATTTATCGCTTAATTTTAAACCCGTATTGGTCTAAATAGATGCCTATAACCATTTACAGTCATAAGCGATCACAACAAATTAACAATATTTTTCATACACAATAATTCATCAGTGAAGATTCTAGGTATTGATGTTGGAGGTTCTGGAATAAAGGGAGCTCCTGTAGATATAAAAAGAGGAGCGCTTTTAGCAGATAGGTATAGGATACCCACTCCCCAGCCCTCTACCCCTGAGAAAGTATCAGAAGTCATCAAAGATATAGCTGATCACTTTGACTGGAAAGGCCCTATAGGCTGTGGATTCCCAGCACCTATTCAAAAAGGTATAGCATTAAAAGCTTCTAATATTTCAAAAGAATGGATAGGTACAAATGTCGAAAAACTTATTTCTCGCACAACTGGATCACCATGCAAAGTGCTAAATGATGCCGACGCAGCAGGATTAGGAGAAGTTACGTTTGGATCAAACGCGGGGATGTCAGGTGTGACATTTGTCGTGACAGTGGGTACGGGATTAGGTACAGCGCTGTTTACCGATGGAATTCTTGTCCCCAATACAGAACTGGGACATATCAGACTTAAATCTGGGATTGCAGAACCCTATGCATCAGATGCTACAAAAAAACGAGAGGATCTTACCTGGAAACAATGGGCTAAAAGGTTCAATGAATATTTGCATGAAGTTGAAAAACTTTTCTATCCAGACCTCATCATTATTGGTGGAGGGACAAGCAAAAAGTTCGACAAATATTCCTCTTATTTTGACACACAGGCAGAAATTGTACCTGCACGACTATTAAATGAAGCAGGAATGATCGGTGCAGCTTATGCAGCACGAACGTTCGTATTAGCAAGATAGAGCTAAGGCATGATCCTTCTTACACTACCACCTAAACTGGTCCTTACGTGATCTGATTCTGGTTCCCCATAAATAGCCAGATCTCCACCGGTATTTACCTTTCCATCAATAGAAGCTTCAGCATATACTTCTGCTTCTCCCCCTGTATTTATCTTCACTTTTATATGGTCTGCGTTAAGTCGGTCAGCATATAACTGTCCACCCGTACCTACACTCACTTCTTCGTATGTAGTAACTCCTGTGAGTATGGCCTTACTACCTTCTCCAACTTTTACATACAAAGAGGCAATATCTACTTCTACATCAATTTGAGATCCACTCCCAACTCGTACTTCAAGGCGTTCACCTTCGACAATGTAATCAGAATAAAGCTCTGCACCTGCCTGTAATCGAATTGCATCCAGATGCGAATACGTGAGCTTTACTACAACCTTAACATCTTGATAAAATCCAGGCTTCATACTGAGTTTCAATTTGGGTCCATCATTGTCAGTTACTATTCTCTCCATGGGAACACCTTCAGAAATAATAAGTATAGCAGGCTCATCACCAGGGGTCAATTCTACTTCAATTAATCCAATGACTGATAGTTCGTTAAATTCTGATATCATTCTTCGCTCCTCTTTTTGAGCAAATAATACCGAAAATGATAGACACAAGACCAACGCAATCAATGTTCTCATATGTACAATTATTTAGATTTATACTCAAATTAGTGTAAATAGAAAGAGATTAATATTGTATAGTCCTGAAAAGGTAAATTCAGGTAATGAATACAGGTATAGCAAAAATAAACTTGACTGAGATTAAAACGAGATAAGACTCTTTTGCTATTTTTGCAGGAAATTTAGCATCGTTATTTATGATTAACTTAAAAGAGGCACAACTTAAAGCTGTAGCCCTACATAAAATAGGTAGCAAGGTACACCAGGAAGGATATGTTGCTGCTGAAGCCTTATATCCGTTGGACGATCAATTGAAAGTCATACTGAGAGACTTTTTTATCAAATCTTTTAAAAATGAAGAGCTACATAAGTTTATCCTCTTAGAAGAAGACGAGGCAGATGAAAACCTCATTTACACCTATTGTAAAGCTATCTTTGATGCAATTGGTACGGGTCAAATGCTCGAACAATCTGTCAAGATACTAGAGCACTTATACGATGTATCTATACATCCTCAAATACAATCTGGAGAACTATATGTTGCCTATTTTTCAGGATGTGAACTCGATGGAAAAGAAGTAGACGCTTTGGGTATTTTCAAGACAGAAGCTAAAGACTTATTTCTACGCCTGGTCGAAGATCCCAATGAAATCCAACTGGTAGCAGAACAGGGAATCAATCTCAAAAAACTGGATAAGGGTTGTTTAGTCTTTAATCTCTATCAGGAAGATGGGTATTCGCTTTTGTTAACCAATAAAAACCAGGAAGATGCGCAATATTGGATTGAAGATTTTCTACAAGTTATTCGGATACAAGATAATAGTTATCATACAGAACAATTCTTAGAAATGACGCGCGAATTTTGTGAGGATATCTTTGCCCAGGAAGAAGAAAGAAAAGATCAATTGGTATTCATGAATAAATCCATTAACTACTTTACCAAAAACAAAGAGTTTGATCTGGATGAATTTAACGAAGAAGTATTGGTTCAACCCGAGTATAAGGAAAAGTTTGAACATTATCGACAGCAATATGAGTCTGAACAAGGGTTGGATTCTTCTAGTGGGTTTCCCATATCCAAATATGCTGTAAGACAGAAGAAAAAAGAATTCAAAACCATACTCAAACTGGATACTCAAATTGAAATTCATCTTAAAAATAAAGATGCTGAGGAAGCCGCAGATTATATCGAAAAGGGGTTTGATGAAATGCGAGGATTGAACTACTACAAGATTTACTTTAATGAAGAACTAGAATAAATAGTCTCGTGAGAACATCACATCAACACAAAAAATGGAAATGGTTGGCCCCACTGGGTCTTACACTCATAGGTACAGGTATAAGTATTACAGGAGAAGCCATTATTTTAAAATCCCAATCTACCACTATGTGGATTTGGATTGCTTTGGGAACATTGGGGCTTATCATTCTCAATGCAGGAATTTCTGTTTTTGGAGAAGCAGTCAAACAAAGCACCCTGGACACCTGGAAGCGAGAACAAGAATTAAATAACCATCAATAACTGAATCACATATGCACTATTTCTTTGCTTTTGTACTGTGTACATGTACAACACTACTATTTTGCCAAACTACTTCTACAGCCCCTCCCCAAGTTGATCTGAGACTTTATGATATAGCAAATGCCCCTTCAGCAGAACGTATACAGACTGATATACAACAATTAGTCGATTTTGGGACCAGAAATACCTTGTCGGATACCCTGTCTGACACACGTGGAATAGGTGCCGCCAGAAGGTGGATCAAAGAAGAATTTGAGAGAATTAGTGCAGCTTGTGGAGGCTGTCTGGAAGTTACCTACCAACGAATGCTGATCCCTGGTGGTAGTTCTCGTATTCCAGATACTACGGAGATTGTAAATGTAGTTGCCTACCAACGCGGTAGTCAACACCCTGATAGGTATGTGATCATGTCCGGGGATATAGATAGCAGAGCATCAAACGCAACAGATGGTGAGATAGATGCACCAGGAGCTAATGATAATGCATCGGGAATGGCGGGAGTATTGGAAGCGGCAAGGGTTCTGTCTCAATATACATTTAGTAGTACGGTAGTATATGCAGGACTTTCCGGTGAAGAACAGGGCTTATATGGAGGAAGACTCATGGCAGGTATTGCCAAAACGGAAGCGTGGGACATCATAGGGGTGCTAAATAACGATATGATTGGAAATATTGAGGGTATAGATGGTGTCATTGATAATACAACATTCAGGATTTTTTCTGAACCTACCCCAGTAACTGAAACAGAACAAGCGCGACGCAGGAGAAGATTCTATGGAGGAGAAGTAGATGGACCTTCTCGTCAGTTAGCGAGATATATTGCTCGTCTTACAGAGACGTATTTCCTGAATTTATCCCCGATGATGATCTATAGACTGGACCGATTTGGTCGTGGTGGACATCATAGACCTTTTAATGATGAAGGATTCCCTGGAGTGCGAATCATGGAAACCCATGAACATTACGATAGACAGCATCAGGATATTCGAGTGGAAGGGGGAATTCATTATGGTGATGTCATTGAAAAGGTCAATTTCCAACATGCAGCCAGACTTACAGGTGTTAATGCAATTAGTATGGCCTCGCTCGCATGGGCTCCTCCACAACCTACAGATGTCAGAATAGGTGGAGCCGTTCGCCCTTCAACAACACTTGCCTGGGAATCTGTAGCAGATGAAAACCTGATGGGATACAAAGTATATTGGCGAGAGACAACTGCACCCCAATGGCAGTTTTCAAGATTTGTAGGAGATGTAAATAGTTATACGTTGGAAGGGATTGTGATTGATAACTATTTCTTTGGAGTGGCTGCTGTAGGTAAAGATGGCAATGAAAGTGTGATTGTATTTCCCGAAGGATTAATTAGAAGAAATTAGGTCTGCAAACCCATATTCTGAATAACTTTGTCAAGTTTCAGACTGATTTCTCTTGCCTGTTGAACGATCATACCGTGATCTCCCTTCTCTATCCATTGAGCATCCTCAATAAATGCAGGAGGAAATACCTTGTCTTTACGTCCATGAATATGAACAATATGTTGGGGTATTTCCTCATTGTTCCAGGTCAGGACCTGATGTATCGCCCATGAAAGATAATGCCTACTCATTCTGGCAAACATCTGCATAAATATCTTTTGACTGGCTTTGCCTCGTATTCCAAAAATCCATCCCCAAAGTGGTAACGTTCGTTCATAAAATGTGAGACTAAAGGCGTAGTATAGAGGGATCCACCTCATCCAACTAAAATAGAACGGTCTTTCCTTACGATGCTTAATGCTGGAAATAATGATAATCCTAGCCTGAGGCATTAACTTTGCGATTTCTATGGCAACCAGTCCCCCAAATGAAAGTCCAATAAAAATGGGAGAATAATGCTGAGGAATAGAACATGACTGAATCATTCTGTTGGCATAAGACTCAATGGCTTCATTTTTCAGGGGTTCTAACCAAGGTATATGAATGACTTCTACATTTTTGATTGATATGCGCTTAAAAATACGCTCATTTAGCCCTAACCCACTTAAAAAATACACCTTCTGTTTCATATCATCTAATCATTGACATTTAATTCACTTTTGTTACCCTTAGCATCACCCACCTATACCGTTCACAAACAGCCCTGCAGGGAGGGAATATGTATTTCTAAATAGCCATTATTCATTGTGTTCAATCCCTCCAGGATTGGTGCTGGGTGGAATACCACGGCTATTCCTGGTTTAACCCTTTCAGGGTTTCTGAAACTCCGAAGGAGTTAAACCAGGAATAGGACCGGATATTGAACCCTCTGTTCTATTCGGTCGAGTACACACAAATTTCTATCAGAAAGTATTAAATAATAATGTCGTAGTACTTACCTACTAAGATAGTTTCACCACATAATGCTAATCATTATAATAAACATATATTGTATTGTTTAATTATTGTAAATTATTATATTTGTAATTAAATGCTGTGTTTATAGAATAAAATGTATAAAATGATTACGAGCAAATATTTGTATAGGATTGTACTAACCTTTCTCATTGTTGTTAGCTCTCAAGTTGTCTCTTTCGGTAAATTAATCAGTTTTCCCTTTTATGAAGGTCCACTGGAAGAACTTCAGAAGTCCGCTATTTACAATAATAAGCCTGTTGTCGTTTATTTTTATGAAAACCAGTGCAAAACCTGTAGAGACCTTGAAAGAAGGACCTGGAATGATCAAAATTTAATCAATTTTGCGCGCGTTAACGTTCTGGCGTCCAGAAAAAATTTGTACACCTTTGAAGGGAGTTTACTTGCAAGGCAGTACAATATTGACCAACCTGGAACTATTCTCATATTCTCACCCACTGGAAGTATCGTCGAAAGAATAACTTATAGTATTGGTGCTGAAGAATTACTTTCCAGATTAGAAGACACCTATCAACAGTACCAACCTGAACCTATCGTAGTATCTCAGACCTACTCAGAGACACAGATAACAAGGTCCGAAGATATGGCAGTTAATGAAATCGTAGATGCTGATAAAAAGCCCAAATATTCTGAGGTACCTGAATTTTTTTATCGTAGCCCTGAAGCTTTTACAAAATCGAAGTATCGAGAGGCGTATACAGTTATTTATCAAAGGGTCAGCAAGTTGAAGAAGATCAAACAAAGAATCAGGAAAATCAGAAAAAAATGGCCTAATAAGATATGGATCATGGAAGAAGAAAGACCAAATGGTGAACACAACTTTGTCATTGCATTGGGAAAATATAATGATTTGGAAGAAGCTGAGTATTATGCCAGTATTTTTGAATTTTGGCATCCACAGCCCAAAGAAGTTCTAAAACTTAATGGACTTTTTGACGAATAAATTAATTTTCTAAACTACCATTTTTCATGTAAGATATTTCTAAAAGTTTACTTTATGGTATGGTTTTTGGAATTGTAGGCTATTAGTATCTACAGGCATTCTGAATTATTCAAATTTTTCATTGAAGAAGGCTTTCCCTGTTGATGCGTAAGGTTTATGGAGCAATTATACCGTATTTTTGTCTTATTATCCCTTTACGTTGGAAAACTCTTATTTTTCTCGTATCCCCTGTTTGGACAACTACCCGAGGGATCGGATAGTGTGTGGGTACCAGTACATGATCCAGATTCTACTGAATTCATATCCATTGACACGATCGCTGGAAATTTCCGTCCAGGTTACATCACACATGGAAATAAAGACTCTCTATTTGTATTCAATAATAAGTATGAACACAATATACTGATATACAATAAAGAGAATGAACTGGTCAATATTATAGATAATGCTGTTTACACCCATTCCAATCCCTCTAATTTATCTTATGAAAAAGGAAGAGGAACTCCAATTATGGGATTATTAACACACGGCGGAAAATACCTGTGGTCGATACACTATCAAAAGTATGGAGAGGATTTTGTAAAATCTGGAATTCATAAGTGTGAAGGTAGTCAATATTACAAACAGGGGTTTATCTCTAAAGTCAATATCCATACCTCACAGCTTGAGTATAAATTTCCTGTAGGTACTGTACCAGAATATATGGAGGCTTCTTCTGATGGTCAAAGAATCGTAGTGTCAAATAGTTGTAGTCAAGAGATATACATTTTCAATCCCCAAGAGGATAGCCTCTTAAAAATTATTCGCTTACCGGATGTGCCAGCTGATATTGCCATTGACTATCTTTCGAGATACCTATATGTGACCCAACCTGCCTCATCACGGATTGCCAGAATAGATCTATACGATTATCAAATAAAAGTTTTTGATGTCGACTCTCATTCTTCCCCTATGAATATAGCAACATCACCCATTAGTGATGAGATATTTGTTAGCATGAGCGCTTCAAGTACTGTATCTTGCTATCAAGTAATAAACGACACCTTAAAGCTGTTACAAAGTGTAAAAACGGGTAGAGCCCCCAGAAACATAACAATCAATACAAAAGGTACTTTTCTATATGTAGCTAATTATCTATCCAATAATGTGGTAAAGATACGTACCTCAGATTTGAAAATCGTAGGTACTGTTTCTACATCTCCCAAACCCATGGGATTAAGCTGGGAGCCCTCAAGATCGAGATTATATGTAACCTCATATGAAAACAATACCATTTCTATTTTTGAAGAAAGAATAATAGATATTAATAAGCTTGATCCATTCACTACCACATATACAACGATATCCCAAGATCAGTCTCAAACATTTCCAGATACCTTAACTTCCACTAATCAATCTCCTGATACGTCTGTAACCGATACTGCCAGCACCTCCCCTTTTACCAGTCGATATGATACTGATAGCGACCCATTTGCAGAAGATGGCGAATCATATAATAAAGCTGCTACTTTTGCATCTGATAGCAGTTACTCTTTAATCTTGGGGAGTTTCAGGGATATGGATAATGCAAATGGGTTCCTGTCAAAATTATATCAGCAAGGAATAAACGCTGAAGTAATGTCAGACGATAGCAAATTATATAGAGTGAGCTATGGCAATTATTCATCTTTAAACCAAGCTCGTGAAGCGAGATTACAATTTGTGAATGATTGGGGTATAAGCGCATGGGTAAAACTCCGCTAACTATTAAAATGAGCATATTCCGTTGACTTTCGTGTAAATAGTCCTAAATTGCCGCTTGCGAATAAATTGTGTTTTTGGGGATAAACTTCTTTCATGAACACTCTTAACAAGCTGAAAAATCGTAGTTTGCTTGCAACTAATAAGCGAGTAAGCTTTTTTTATGCACTAAAAGATCTTAACCTAACAGTGTCTGTATAATTGATTCTATATGGCTGTTGATATTTTATTAGGACTACAATGGGGAGATGAAGGAAAAGGAAAGGTCGTGGATGTATTTACCCCGGAATACGATGTTGTAGCCAGATTTCAGGGTGGCCCTAATGCGGGACACACTATCGTAATAGGGGAACAAAAATTTGTGTTACATCTGATACCTTCTGGGATTTTCCATCCACATATTACTTGTTTGATTGGCAATGGAGTAGTCGTTGACCCCGTTACACTCAAGCGGGAAATTGAACAGTTGGAAGCACAAAATATTAATGTCAGATCCCAGTTGTTAATTTCACAACGAGCCCATCTCATCCTTCCCACACATAAGATGCTGGATAGAGCGTCAGAAAAAGCAAAGGGTGCCCTAAAGATTGGCTCTACACTAAGAGGGATTGGTCCGACCTATATGGATAAGACTGGAAGAAATGGCTTGAGAATAGGGAATATCTTAGCTCAAGACTTTTTGGATAAATATCAGTTACTCAAACATAAACACCTGGATCTGCTCAAAAACCTGTACCATGAAGATCCTGATCTCAATGAAGAAGAAGAACAATTTCTCGATGCCATCTCTTTCATCCGGGAGTTAAACCTTGCAAATACAGAAGCATATCTATATGATCAAATAAAAGCAGGGAAAAAGATATTGGCTGAGGGAGCACAAGGCACATTGCTAGACATAGAATTTGGTAGTTATCCCTATGTAACAAGTTCTAATACTACTGCTTCAGGAGCCTGTAGTGGATTAGGAATACCACCATCCAGTATTCGAAAAGTATACGGTATCTTTAAAGCATATTGTACTCGGGTGGGTAGCGGCCCTTTCCCAACGGAACTATTTGGTGCAGAGGGGGAAAGATTAAGAACCGCCGGTGGAGAGTTTGGAGCCACAACAGGCAGACCAAGAAGATGTGGTTGGCTTGATATCCCTCTGCTAAAATATTCTGTAAGATTAAGTAGTATCACTGACCTGATTATGACAAAAGCCGATGTATTATCAGACCTGGATGAGATTAACATTAGCACAGCTTATAATATTAATAGCACTCTAACCGATGAAATTCCTTTTGATTTATCAGGTTCTGATATAGAACCTGAGTATAAGTCATTACCTGGTTGGAAATTTGATATTACTCAAACTATAAAAAGTACTGACTTACCTGAAAATCTTATAAATTACATACACTTTATTGAACAAGAATTAGAAGTCCCAATTAGCTATATATCTGTAGGTCCGGGACGAGATCAAATGATCAATATGTGAAAAATAACACACTTCGATATTCTAAATGCATAACCCTAAACGTTAGTAACAGTGAAACTTCGAGTCTCTAACTTTAATCCTTCGCTTACCAAACTGGATCTGGAAGAAATATTTGAAGAATATGGCAGAGTGATGTCAGTAAAAGTCTTCAAGGATCCCAATCCCCAGACCAACAAAGCCCTTGCCTTTGTTGAGATGCGATCTGAAACGGCCGCAACTCAAGCGATGGAATCTCTTAATGGTTCTGACATGGACGGATTTACCATGAAGGTCGAAATCTCTAGCGATATAATTAATCATAGCAAGGGAAAATCTGTTGTTAAACCCGTAGAAACCCTATTAGAGGACGATGATGACGACGACGACGATGATGACATAGAACCTATCAAAGA
>CAZZEC010000101.1:0-1434 GCA_964652565.1 uncultured Bacteroidia bacterium | reverse complement strand
ATGAGAGAAGATGACATTTTAGAATTTTATACGCAAAGACTCAAAGACAACCCCAATTTCAAAGTAAAGCTATTGCACTTTTTTGTACATACTGGGATTCAAGACACTCCTTACTTTTGGAGTGAGCTTAGAAAATTTGTCAACCTGTACTGCAAATTCAAACAAATTAACCCCCACCTTTCAATGCTGGATATAGGAGGAGGACTCCCTTTTCGAAATTCACTGGAATTTGAATATGATTATGAATATGTCATTGAAGAGATCGTCAAAACAATCAAAGAAATTTGTAAAGAGTACAGGGTAGAAGAGCCCAATATTATTACAGAGTTTGGAAGCTATACTGTGGCCGAGAGCAGTGGGACATTGTTTAAGGTCTTAGGGAGAAAACAGCAAAATGACAGAGAAAAATGGTTCATGATTGATGGGAGTGTAATCAGTATGCTACCTGATGTATGGGCACTGAATCGAAAATTTCTCCTGCTTCCCATTAATAATTGGGAAGCGGCATATGAAAAGGTAAACATTGGAGGTATGACCTGCGATAGTGATGACTATTATAATCAAGAGGCAAACATTGATTCGATTTTTATGCCTAAAACAAGAAAACAACAATTCATAGGTTTTTTCCATACGGGCGCATATCAGGAAATGCTTAGTGGTGTAGGAGGATTACACCATTGTTTAATGCCGGACCCTAAACATGTAATTATTGATATCAATCGAGAAGGTAATAAAACATACAAAGTATTGCACGAAGAGCAAACCAGTAAACAGGTATTAAAAATACTAGGCTACAAAGATCAATGGCAGTCCTCGCCCAGAAATATTGTACCAACTTCTTTTAAAAATAATTTATAATTAATTCATTATATCCACATTATATAATCAATTACCTACTTATCATATCTTATTTTATCCATGTTAGATAAATTTCAATCAATAAATTTAACAATGGGCTCAATTTATTTGGAATTTATCATTCATTTTGCAATATTTGTAATGACACTCATTGATAAATAGGGAAGATGAACGGGGTGGTGCATGACAGCTATTAGAGCTAAGAAACAGCACCGCCCTTATTTATTACACTTCTCCTTCTATTCCCAAATGTAATATTCTTCCTCCTGTCTGATTAATAGGGCTAACGCTTTTACCTATTACTATTCCATCTTCAGGAGCCATATATTCTTCCATAATATCGCCAAATACATTTCTGAGAATCGCTATGCATTCTCCTTTTTTCACTTTGTCTGTAACTTGGGGTAAAACAGTCAATATTCCTCCATTATCTGTATAAATCCAATAGGAATGTTGGCACAATACAGGACCCGTTTCCGGCTCAATGACTTCGTCGTGAATCATATTGAGATGTGCCATGACATTTTGAATTCCAATCATCCCATTATGAATCATTCCTTTTTGAAAAGTATTGGG
>CAZZEC010000100.1:0-21495 GCA_964652565.1 uncultured Bacteroidia bacterium | reverse complement strand
ATACGATCCATAGTTTAGTCTATGATTCGTTAACATTGGATTTGAGCTCGATTAGTATTGATACCACCACAGGGTTTGATGTGCTGATGAAGTTTGAATATGAGGGAATATGTGCTGATCTGGATGTAGCAGGTGCAGTATTTGAAGTCATGAGTTGTGATAGCGTGCCAGAGCCTTTACCAGATACATGTGAGGCGTTTGCAGGTACACTGATGGCAGATTCTATCTATTGTTGGAATGGGGAGGAGCCCGCAATGCTCACCGCTGTTACTGCTGAATTGCCTATCATTCCTATGGGATCTGAACAGCTATATGTATTGACTGAAGGTAGTGATTTGATCATACGTGGTCTTAGTGAATCTCCTTCATTTGCCGTGAGTGATACTGGACTCTATACCATCCACAGTCTGGTATATGATACCCTTTCCCTGGACGTTAGTTTGATAGACCTCAATACTACAACGGGATTGGATGTAGTATCACTATTGGAAAATGAAGGTATTTGTGCTGATCTGGATGTTGCTGGCGCTTCATTTATCGTAGGCAAATGTGAAGAATTCTGTTTTGTGGAAGTATCATCGTTAAAGGCGATTCAGGAAGAGCTATGTCTTACAGATAGTAAAACTGAATTGATAGCTGTTCCAGAGGAATTTACAGATATTCCTGATGAATTTACTATGATGTTCCTTCTGGCAAAAGGGGATGACAAAACGATTGTACAGGTAAATGAATGGCCTTTGTTTACGGTGAAAGATACGGGTACCTACAGCATCCACACCTTTGTATATCAAAGGAAAGAAATATATCTGGGAATGATTGAATTTGGTGAATCAACGATTGATTCCTGGACGACCTTTATGGATGATATAGGAGCTTGTTCAAAGGTAGAATCCGAAGGGGCAATGTTCAACGTAACTGATTGTGATTGTATTGTAAATGCAGGGTCACTCATACCTAAGAAGGTAAAATGCTATGATGGGTCTCGTTCAGTAATGTTGAAGTTCAGCGTAGATCGCAAACCTGTGATTCCAAGAGGATATGCCTTCAGTTATGTGCTGACAAAAGGTAAGGACAAAGTAATTGAAGAAATATATCCATTTCCCTATTTCTTTGTAGCGGATACAGGAATGTTTGCTGTTCATACCTTAGTATATGATCCTGATTCATTTAACGTCAGGAACCTTGCTATGGGCGAGACAACAGCAACTCAATTAAAAGGAACAATATCTGAAAGGGCAATTTGTGCAGATCTTGATACGGTAGGGGCAGAATTCTATATAGAATCTTGTATAGAAGAGAATGATGACAAGAATGATAATGAAGGAGAGGATGACAAAGAAGGAGATTCTGAGTCAGACAGTACTGCTCAGGAGTTCAAGTTCTCAGATGCGAATGCTGACTTTCCTGTAGACGAGCCTTCAAATGAGTACAGGGTGTATCCCAATCCTGTAACATCAAATTACTTCAGTCTAACAGCAAATAATCCCGAAGAGGGAGTACACATGCTAAAACTGATGGATATCAATGGTAAAGAGATAAGAACTTCTATCCTGGAAGATGTAAGAGGAGGTGTTGAGATAGATATTCAAATGCTGACCAATGGTATATACGTATTACAATTGTTGAGGCCTAGTGGCAATCTAACGACACTAAAAGTGTCAATCCAAAGATAATCCTGGACCTTTGCTCTTAAAAGTTGAGGCTATGCAGAAGGTAACACTTCCGTATAGCCTCACTTTATTATCATAAAATATTGTCAGGATAAGCCCATTTCACGGGTAATACCAGCTATCTTATCTGCGAGAGAGGTATACACAGCATCAAAATTATCTCTACTTTCTAATGGTTGATTGACACTGATATAAAACTTGATCTTGGGTTCCGTACCAGACGGACGAGCAGTAACCTTCGCTCCATCTTCCGTAATAAATTGAAGTACATTGGAGGATGGTAAATCAACAGGTGTTACAACGCCACTCTTCATATCTTTAGAAGTCTGCATTTTGTAATCGATGAACGTGACAACAGGTGATCCAGAAAGGGACTGAAAAGGTTTTTCTCGCATATCACTCAACATAGCCTGAATTTCTTCTGCACCTTTTTGCCCGGTTTTTTTGATGGAGACGAGGCTTTCAAGATACATCCCGAACTGCATGTACATCTCTGTAAGCATATCGAATATAGAAAGCCCTTGATCTTTAGCATAAGCAACCATTTCTGCGATCATTGCACAAGAAGCAATAGCATCCTTATCTCTTACAAAGTCCCCGATCAGATACCCATAGCTTTCTTCTCCTCCCGCGATAAATTCCTTTTCATTTTCATATTTCTTCAAGATAGATGCAATCCACTTAAACCCAGTAAGCGTATTGTAGCATTCTACTCCAAAATGTTCTGCCATTCGATCTATAAGATCTGTTGTTACAATGGTCTTGCACACATATTGATTACCAGTTAACTTTTCTTTGGCTTGCCACTGCTTAAGAAGATAATAAATCAGGAGAGCCCCTGTTTGATTTCCATTGAGAAGTTGCCATTCTCCATGTGTATTTTTTACTCCAATACCTACCCTGTCGGAATCGGGGTCTGTGGCCATCACCAGATCGGCATCTAAACTTTTTGCCTGTTCCAGTGCTAAAGTCATAGCCTCTTTTTCCTCGGGATTTGGGTAAATGACTGTGGGGAAATTGCCATCAGGAGTTGCTTGTTCCTCAACAATATGGACATTGGTAAAGCCAATTTTTTCTAGTATAGCTGGTACCAATGTGATCCCTGTACCATGAATAGGGGAAAAGACAATTTTTAGATCATGTTGATGCGCAATGGCTTCAGGAGTAACCACATTGTGTCCAATGGCATTTAAATAGGTCTCATCAATTTGTGAACTGATCCTTTCAATCTTTTCTTCATCAGCTTCAAAATGTATGCTGTCGATTTTTTCTATATGATTGACCTCGGAGATAATATTTTTATCATGTGGAGGGATCACCTGAGCTCCATCAGACCAATATGCTTTGTATCCATTGTATTCTTTGGGGTTGTGAGAAGCAGTTAATACCACACCACTGTGACAACCTAATTTTCTGATGGCAAATGAAAGTTCTGGTGTGGGGCGAAGTGCTTCAAATAAGTATACCTGGATTCCATTGGCTGAGAATACACTTGCAGTGATTTCACCAAAATATTGACTATTATTCCTACTATCATAAGCAATAGCTACTTTGATCTCTTCCTGTGGATAGGTTTTCAATAGGTAGTTAGCTAGTCCTTGTGTAGCTTTACCAATGGTATATTTGTTGATACGATTGGAACCTATACCCATGATTCCTCTTAGACCTCCGGTACCAAATGATAGATCCTTATAAAATGCATCATTGAATTCTTCAAGGTCATCCTTTCCCAACATGCGATATATTTCATTCTTGGCTGATTCTTCAATATTACTGTCTAGCCATGTTTGGGCTTTGGCCTTAATGGCAGGATCAATAGAGATCGTTTCGTTTGTCATGGAACAAATAATTTTTATGAGTTATGAATAAATTGCTTCAATTAAATGGTTTAATATATATGTACTAATCTACTATTTTCCCAATATTAGATCACAGATTTTCTAATCAATCCTCAGTTTGTCATGCTTATTGGTAGCATCAGGGAATTAAGCTGGAAAGTTTGTTGTAAATTAGGCAGGTGCATATTAAAAGGTTAACACTTACACAGTTTAGGAATTATGCTGAGCTGGATACTACTTTTACTCGTGGTATCAACTGCATTCTGGGCCCAAATGGTGCTGGTAAAACTAATATTTTAGACGCAATACATTACTTGGCCTTAACCCGGGGATTCAGGTCTTCTCAGGACAAGCAAGCTACAAAAGAAGGAGAGACCTTCTTTCTCATTCATGGTGTAGCAGCCTCACAGGAAATAGATTATAATATTCAATGTAATTTTGTGAAAGGAAAAGGGAAAAAAATTATTATCAATCAAAAACCCTTAAAAAAAAGTAGCGAGCACATAGGAAGAATACCGTTAGTCGCAATTTTGCCCAACGACACAGAATTAATTGTAGGTGCATCGGCTGCCCGCAGACGATTCTTGGATATTTTGATCTCTCAATACAATTCATTATATCTGGATCATCTGATTCAATATGATAAAATCATATCCCAGCGTAATGCATTGCTAAAGCAATTTGCAGAACAACAATATGTAGATAAGGAGCAACTAGAATTGTGGGACATGCAACTCTTTCCTCATGGTCAAATCATACACCAGGAACGAAAACAATTTATTGAGGACTTTCTTCCCATATTTTCTGAATATTTTCACCGTATCGTAGATCAATCGGAAGATCCTCAAATCATATACAAATCACATGTAGAAACGAATACAGATGAAGAGTGGAAGCAATTATTTGCCGATCGACTCCTTAAAGACAGGGTCAATTTATATACGACAGGAGGAGTACACCGAGATGATCTTACTTTTGTAATCGATGGACAATCCGTTAAGAATTACGGATCGCAAGGTCAACAGAAAACATTTGTCATTGCGTTAAAGCTTGCACAATACCATCTTCTATCGCTTAGAAAAAGAATGGCTCCCATCCTGTTGCTAGATGATATTTTTGATAAATTGGATGAGTATCGTTTACAGCGTATAGCATATTTATTAGACCAGGAAATACAGGGACAAGTATTTATCACAGATACCTCTCAGGAGCGATTGTCCAGTGTTTTTACCTCTTCTGAGCGTGATGTAATCTTTTTTCATATTTTAGAAAATCAATTAACCCACAGAACCCATGAGAAACCGTAAATATTTGAGCTTAGGAGATGCGATTGACCAATTTCTTCAACAAAACGGTCTCAAAGAAGAAGTAAAGATCCAGCAGGTAATTGTTAATTGGGATAAAATAATGGGTAAGGTAATGGCCGAGCAGACGGAGAAGATGTGGTTTCAGAAAGGAATATTATACTTGAAGATCCCTTCACCTGTTTGGCGTCAGGAACTAAGCTCTGCTAAACGGGAAATTAAAAAAATCGTAAATCAGCATATTGGGGAAGACCTCGTTACAGAAGTGAAAATTTTTCCTTAGTACAGTGTGAACAATAAATTATAATAGTTATTAATCAATGAGTGAGAACAATGAATCCTTGAATTTTATAGAGCAAATAGTGGTAGATGATTTAGGTACAGGGGTATCAAATCAGGTACATACACGTTTTCCTCCCGAACCTAATGGATATTTACATATAGGACACGCGAAGTCCATAGTCTTGAATTTTGAATTGGCTAACAAATATGGGGGCAAAGTCAACCTGAGGTTTGACGATACAAATCCCGTAAAAGAGGATACGAAGTATGTAGAGGCTATCAAAAAGGATATCAAATGGTTAGGTTACGATTGGGAAGATAGAGAGTATTATGCTTCTGATTACTTTGATACACTGTATGAATATGCTGTGCTCCTTATTAAAGATGGAAAGGCATATGTAGATGATTCCTCACTGGAAGAAATTAGGAAAATGCGAGGGATTCCCACAGAACCAGGCATAGAAAGTCCTTTTAGAAAGAGATCAGTGGAAGAAAATCTCGATCTGCTAAAAAGGATGAAAGACGGGGAGTTTGAAGAGGGTACACGTGTTTTAAGGGCTAACATCGATATGAGCTCCCCTAATATGCATCTACGTGATCCTATCATGTACAGGATTCTCAAAAAGCCTCATCACCGTACGGGTAGAAAATGGAATATTTATCCTACCTATGACTGGGCTCACGGTCAAAGTGATGCTATTGAAGGGATTACACATTCTCTTTGTACATTAGAGTTTGAAGTCCATAGACCTTTGTATAATTGGTTTTTAGACCAATTGGAGGCGTTTGATCCCAGACCTCGTCAAATTGAGTTTGCAAGGCTTAATCTTACCTACACTGTAATGAGTAAGCGTAAATTACTGTCACTGGTGGAGGAAGGATATGTTATGGGATGGGATGATCCACGTATGCCGACTATTTCTGGTTTGAGGAGGAGGGGATATACTCCAGCCTCAATCCGTAACTTTGCGCAACGGGTAGGTATTGCCAAGAGAGAAAATCTTATTGATGTGGGCCTACTTGAGCATAGTATACGTGATGATTTAAATAAAACGGCTTCTAGAGTAATGGCCGTCTTAAATCCTTTAAAAGTGATTATTACTAATTATCCAGAGGGCAAAGAAGAAGAGATGGAAGTAGATAATAATCCAGAAGATCCGGAAAGTGGATCTCGCAAAGTTCCCTTTTCAAAAGAGCTGTACATTGAAAGGGACGATTTCATGGAAGATCCTCCCAAAAAATTTTTCCGTCTGGGTCCAGGAAGGATGACACGACTGAAAAGTGCCTACATAATTAAATGTGATGATTACAAAAAAGATCCTGATACTGGGGAAATTCTTGAGTTGCATTGTTCATATATCCCTGAGTCGAGGAGTGGACAAGATACAAGTGGCTTGAAAGTAAAAGGTACGTTGCATTGGGTATCTATTAGACACGCTATGAAGGCTGAAATAAGGCTTTATGACAGGTTGTTCAATGTGGAGGATACCTCAGCAGATAAAGAAGTTGATTTTCGTACATTAATTAACCCGAATTCATTGACCGTATTAGATAATACATACATGGAACCAAGTCTCAAAGCTAGTCGGCCAGGCGACAGGTTTCAATTCATGCGGAAAGGATACTTTGTGGTAGACCCTGATACAACTTCCGATCATCCTATTTTTAATAGGACTGTAACCCTTAAGGACACTTGGGCAAAGGTTGGGAAAAAGAAAAAATGAAGGGTATTGTATTAGCCGTATTTAATACGTAAATTTAATAGAGTAAAAAACATATTTTGTTGCAAAAAATTATAACCTGAAAATGGACTCATCCATGATAGTGTTCTTTTAGGTGAAAAAAATTGTTTTTGCACCAATAAAATAAAAGTAAGTTAGCTATTAATTGCCCTACCTGTTACAACATGACGAGTATACATTCGTTTTTGCCGGCCCCTATGGTGTCAGGAATATCTCTGATACTAATTTTTGTTATTCTTAGTATAGCATTTAGGAAAATGGATGTCCCAGGAGGTATTACTGGAGGCATCATCGCACTAAGTCTTTTTTGGGGTGGGGGATTTCCCATGCTATTTGTACTCGTCGCATTTTTTATTTTAGGTGTAGGTGCTTCTCATTGGAAAAAAGAATATAAAACTAATATTGGATTAGCACAGGAAAACAAGGGGATAAGGTCAGTTAGACATGCGATTGCAAATGGAGGTGCAGCAGCCATTTATGCACTATGTGCTGGCTATTCTGAAACTCGAACTATCCTATTTTTGGCAATGTCCGCAGCTTGTTTAGCTGCTGCAACTTCCGATACCCTCTCGTCGGAAATAGGAAATGTTTGGGGGAAGAAATATATACATATCATTTCGCTCAAAAGGGACGACAGAGGGAAAGATGGCGTGGTAAGTCTCGAAGGTACTGCTGCTGGCATCATGGGGAGTGTAATAATAGGTGGAGTCTTTTATCTGGGATTTGGTCATATTACCTTTGCGGTCTGGATAGTTATTGCAGGCATTGTGGGAAATATTGTTGATTCGCTGTTAGGAGCAACCCTGCAGCAGAAGAATATATTGAGCAACGACCACGTAAACTTCATTTGTACCCTGATTGCAGGATTGTCTATATGGGGATTTTTTGCATTATGGGGGGGATAATACGCGATTTTGCTATCCTCCAAAGTTATTGAGATCTATACCTACACTTACTTCACTGGAAACGCCAAAGTTTCTGATAGCCTCTCCTGTTGCTGAAGTGGGAAAGTCAGCTGCATAAAAAATATGGATATTATTAGGGGTCTTAATCCCCACCATTAAAGAGAGAAGCCATCCAGAGCGGAATCCTACTCCAAACATTACTCTATCCTCTACCAGATAGGTTCTCACATTGGCTTCCAACTGTACGGGTATTCTTTCAGCATATCTAATTAAGATTCCAGGTTCTATATTTATCTCATTGGCTTCAAAACGATAGGCACCCATAAAATATATGTTGCGAAAAAATCTTGTGAGGATTTCATCTTCTTCCGATAGGTTAAGTCCCGTTCTAATTAAGTTAGGAGATGCAAGACCGGCATAAAAGTTCTCTCCATATAAGTATGCACCAAATACAAGGTCCATTACCGACTGTGTATTGCCAGCATTGACAAATGTCGGGTCATTTCTGTTTTGAAGAAATAAGCGTTCTGTCTCAACATTAAATTGAAGAAATTTCAAACCTGTTCCCAATGACAGATATGTCGTTTCATCTATATTCATGGGTATGTGGAAAGCATATGACAACTGAAAGTCAGTTCTTTTAGATACTCCAACCTGATTATTACTAAAAATGACTCCCCATGCATTCTTATCATTGATATTTCCGTGGGCACTCGCTGTGAATGTTCTGGGGGTACCAGGAAAATTTCCCCACTGTTGACGATATATCAGACGTAATTCTATATCCTCAGTGCTGCCAGCGACTGCAGGGTTGACAAGGAATGGATTTATATTTGATTGGGTATAAATAGGTTCAGATTGTCCCCAACAAAATATAGCATATAAGACAAGGGTGCATGACAATAAATACTTCATTATCTCACGATTGTGATTGTACCTTTAAAAGAGCGAGTTCTACCAGAATTTTGGCTCTTAAGGAGATAAAAGTAAGTTCCGGCAGGTAATGCGTTACCATCTGTTTCACCATTCCATGTATTGTCATAGTTGGCGATTGTTAATAATTCCTGCCCTCCTCTACCATAAATGTATATTTCCGTTTGTCCAAGCTCCGAAAGGCAGGGAATGAACCAGGTGTCATTGATCCCGTCTCCATTGGGAGAAATACCAGAATGTACAGGTGGACATTGTGCCTCTTGGGTAACGATCTCTATCTGTTGGGATATTTGGCAACCTGCAGCATCAGAAACGGTAACTAGATACAAGCCTAATGCCAACCCATCTACAGAAGAGTTGGTATCCATTAAGGAGGTGCTCCATTGATATTGATACGGGGGGAGGCCTCCAGAAACCGTTACATCTGCACTCCCTGTCTGATTCCCGTTATCGGGTGTTGTTGTGAATGAAAGGTTCAATGAGTCCAAACTGCTAATAGTTAGCGTATCAGAAAAAGTACAGCCTAGGCTATCAGTGATGCGTACCCAATAAGTTCCAGCCCCAATACCTATAATATCCTGAGTAGTATTACCACTTGACCACTGAAAATTAAACGGTGAAATCCCCGAATTAAGGATTGTAAGGATCGTACCATCTTCGGCTCCAGGACAGGTTTCATTTGAAATGATAAAATCTGCATCTATTCCTTTTCCTTCTTCTACAGTAGCAGAACCTGTTACAATACAGTTATTAATATCTTGAACTTCATATGTATACATGCCAGGTATTAGTCCTGAGCGCAATGCATTTGTTGACCCATCCTCCCATGAATATTCGAATGGGGATGTTCCCCCTTCAACTTCCAGTGTAATGATCCCCGAGGAATCATTAGCACAGGCAGGTTGCTGTACGTTTGCTGTTATTAATAGAGGTTCTGGCTCCGTTAACGTCACAGACGCCTCGGATTTGACCCCTTCGTTATCTGTAATGGTCACCGTATAAGTCCCCGGTCCAAGATTTTTTATACTATCTGAAGTTTGAACGGGATTTGTAGACCATTCATAGGAAAAAGGAGGTACTCCTCCTGATACAATGACAGTCGCAATTCCATCATTTGCTCCAGTACAGCTGATAGCATTCCCATTGTAATCACTTGCAACAATTGCGGTTGCACCTAATTCCCCTGGATTCCTTACAATTATATTGGTAGATGCAGTACATCCATTTTGGTCAACAGTAGTTACTGAATACGAGCCTGCTCCAAGATTGCTCGCTCGCATTGATAGCTGAGGAGGGTTGGTATTCCAGGCAAAATTATACGGTGGAATTCCACCTGTAGAAGCAGCAAGTGCCTCTCCATCTGTAGCACCAGGACCACTAATATCATCGCCATTAAAATCACTGACAACTTCAGCACTGACTGAAAGGGGAGGTGGATTAACCAGTGTTACAGAATCCAATGAGACACAACCATTAGCATCTCTTACAAATACAATGTATTGTCGGGCTCCAAGTTGTACAAGTGAGTCTTCTGTAGCTCCACTGCTCCATAAATAGGAATAGGGGGCAGTTCCTCCATTTGCAACTACAAAAATACTTCCATCCTGAGCGCCATTACAACTGATATCCGCTCCATTATAATTAGAAGTAATATTGGCGTTTGCTTCCAGTAGAGAAGGCTCAAATATTTGTACAGTATCTCTGGTGATACATTGATTCGCATCAGAAACAGATACGGTGTAAGTCCCTGCTCCTAAACCAGATATAGCTGGCTGGTTTTCACTGGTATTCCATGCATAATCAAAAGGAGCTTCGCCCTCTATCACTTCAACATTAATTTGAGCATCACGTGCTCCATTACAACTAACACTGCTATCATATTCGCTCGTAATTTGTGACTGGATGCTTAGACTGCCAGCCATAATACTGAGAAATTGATTCGAAAGCTGTGCACATACGCTGCCCGTTAAATCATCTACAATAAATGCCGAATCGGTTTGTAATACGCCAACATATGCAATTCCATATACACGATACCCTCCCTTTTGTAAGGCATTGAAGTCAAAGATGGAGTCTGATAATATAACCAGGATACTATCATTTTCATCCGTGATGATATAGTTAATTTCTACTTTATCTTCAGGAGTATGATTATTAGAAAAACTGATACTATCTGTTTGATTATCCAGACAAATAGACAGGTTATTATTACTACTAATATCAAATGGCATAGCCACACAAGGTGATGAGAAATTGATGATACGAACATCATCCATACCTAAATCTCCGGTACTGTTTCCAGATATACTTTCAAATTTTATGCTAAATCCTTGCGTTCTGAAATTTTTGCCTATGGGTAAATTAATTGTTTGCCATTGGTTGTAGATACGGGAATTATCAAAATATTGTACTTCCCATGTACTGCCGCTATCAGCGGAATAAGATATCCTTATTCCATCTTCATCTATAGGAAGGGAGTTCCTGTTGATAAAGCAGAACTGGAATCCAATGCTGTCTGTAGAATCCACCACACTCAAATCTAATATGGGAGAATTCATGAAGGGTATTTGTCCTAACTGTAAATTGGTCGTGTTGCTTCTGGCATAAAAACCTGAGCCATCGCAATCTGCGGAATCAGGTCGTCCTATGAGACCAAATCTATCATCGCGATTCCATAAGCAAAGTGAGGAATCAATACAAATTCCTGTAAAACCGCATTCCCATCCTTCTATACAAGTTGACAGTGTATCCCAATTCTCAAAATTCTCTTCAAACAACACCTCTTGCCCCGAGAGTCTTATTGAAACCGATCCCCACAATATGAAAAAAATGAATATGTATTTCATCATCATCCAAAAACTTGTATTACAACTACGAACAAGATCTTACTTTATTTTGATTCAATACCTACTATGGGTCTTGAGATAGTATGATTGGGTGAAATAGCTACCTAATTAGAATAAACTTGGTGATAAATAAGCATTCTTTGTATGAGAAATTTACGTTTGGGTTGAATGGTACTGCCAACGATATAAGCTCCTGATAATAAGGATTATAATTATAGGGAGTGTTGCAGAGTGATAAGACTGAGGCAATATGGTTGTACCACCGAGCAATACTAGTAACAGTATCGCATTAACGAGAAAATATATATTAATACGTTTGTAAGAAGTTGAAAGTATAGCTGGTGCAATAACAATATGAATAGGTATTGCCCATAATAAATTGAGATTTTGTGATGCCGCAGTATGGTCGGTACCTAACCACATGACCAGCATCACTATTCCTGCTAGTCCGACGATAGAAAATAAAATAGCATCCACCCATCTTTGCGCTCGGTTTTGGGTGAATCCCCACATAGATATGCCAAGTATCAAAACAAGCAGGGCCCAGCTTACACGTGTAGGTGTCAGAAATCCTTCATATTTGCCAGGCCTGGGTGGTCCTGTAACTACCATACGATCTTCAAGTACGAGCGGCACATATGTCCCTTCTCTCATGATTTTAGCTTCAGACATCTCCTTCATCAGATAGTCAGGAAGAAACATGTGTTGGAAAGGGGTAGATGGTTGGTCAATTTTTTTACCCAGTATGAGGTCAATGCCAAAATCAGCCCATGGATTCGATTGGAGGTATTCATCAATAAGTGTCCTCAGGGTACGATCAGTAGAAATGTGAAGACTGTCTATGACAATACTTTCTTCAAGTACCTCTAATATGACATCTCTGGGTTGTGTAGCACAATTATTAAAAAAATAGTCATACAGGTAATATCGATTTTCCGGAAGAAAGTTTGTATACAAGTGCTCGTAAAATGCTTGTTTCTGATCTTGAGTTAAGTTGAGTACTTGTTCCAAAACAGGACGTTGAGTATAGGTATATTCATATCTAAAACGTTCATATGTAGCTTTGCTCAGCATGTAATTCAATTTCCCACGAATAAATTTCAGGTAAAAATTGGGAGTGCTAAAATCGAAGGTTCCATAGTTGTATACCTCATCAATTCTATTCACTGGGTCATTGATTCTAAAACACGTATGACCAAATGTTGCGTAGAGCTCAGGACCTGGATCGCAAGTTAATAGACTTATGTTGGCAAGAGGTGATAACTGTTCCTGAGCAAAATAAGAGGTAATATTCCAACAATAAATCATGCAAAGTACATACCTTGTTATATTGTGTAGATTCTTTACAAGTTTTCCACGAGTTTTCCACAGTTTTTCCACAGGGTTATCCACAATCATCATTAAATAGTAGCTTTCGAGTATATCAACCTTTTAATCTGAATTTGATAGTAACCGTTACTCGTTGATTTTGAATGTCTGATTTTGAAAATCGCCATTTCTTGATTGCATCTACACCTGCCCTACCCAGACCTGGCTTTGTATTAACACCTGCAACTTTGGCAAATGCAACAGTCCCATCTGAACGAATAATAAATTCAAATTTTATGTCTCCTTCCTCCTGAACATTATAAACTGGTTTGGGTAAAGCAAGAGGTATCCTGTTACTCAGTCCTCCACCACTTCCTTGACCAAATGAATACAGTCCTTCAGGGTCCAACTTTTTTACAGCATCTTGTCCTTGATTGCCTACTGCATCTTCAGCATTTCCTTGATTGGAGCCACTGGGTTTATTACTAGGTTCAGGGTCTGGTTTCGTTTCAGGTTGATTGTCAGAAGATTCATTTTGAACATCATTAGTTGTCTCTTCTGGTTGTGGCTTTTCTTCTGGCTGAACCGTTTCTGCTGGCTTGGGGGGAGTGGGTTCAGGTTTTTCTTTTGGGGGTACTTCCGGCTGTGTAACAGGTGTCTCAGGTTCTGGAGTCGTTATTACTGGATCTGGATCTGGTGTCGTTTCAGCAACCTCTGCCTGCTTAATGGGCTTGGAAGGTGGTTTAGGTTGAGGAGCGGGATCTTTTCTCGAGGGTTCAAAATTATTGATATCTCTACTCCCCTCTTTCATATCACCAAAATCAATGGCACCCACAACCTCATAGATTTCTCCGGGAGGGGGAGGGGTCTGTCGATATGCTTTCCAGAATAGGGTAATACCAGTCAACACAATAGTAATTAGGAATGTGAGCAACGCACTAATACGCTCATTCTTCCGTTCTTCAGCCTCTAATTTTTTTATATCAAACATTTTGTTGGTATATGCTATACATTGTCAAATGTGAATATGTAGTTATCTACAAATAGGTTAGACCTACTTTTAATAGAATAAACCATTTCTTATTACGAAATAGTATCAATAAAGGTACCAATTTATCCTATGAGGAAAAAGACCTGTTCATCCTTAAATACTTACATATCGTCCCATTCAGAAAGTTTTTCCAATATCTCTTGCTGTGTACTGAGGGTTTTATCTCTCGCAAACCACGTGTGTAACTCCTTCTTGAATTCTTCATAATCCGTAAGAGGATGTGCCTTATAGTCCATTACCATCTTTTGAGCAACACGTGGTCTGGGCCCCCAACTACCCAAAACCTCGAGTGTTTCAGCATTAATCGCAATCAGCTTGGGAATGGCTTTGGCTCCCTTTGTAAGAAATTGATCCATTAGGTCGGGGTTTTCATCTCTAAATACCAATTTGAGCGTAATGTTATCTGTTAACGTTTCAATATGATGGAACAAGGGGACGATTTGTGCTGCATCTCCACACCATGCTTCGGTGATTACCAACCATATTTGATTGGTACTTATATCCTTTATCTTAGAGAGAAGCGCTGGAATGAGTTTGAGGGTTTTATCCAGGCGTTTCATTCGCTGAGCGTTGAGCTTGGTAAATCTTACTTGTTGTTCAGTTTGCGCTGGTCCGGAAGTTTGGCCCTCTGATGCATATTGATCAATCAATTGTCTGTAAAATGAATAATCTATGGCGATACCCAGTTTGCGCTTGATTAATTCTGTCATAGAAAAGGTGAATTTTATAGTATACTTCGAAGTATGCGATTAAGATAGTAATACTTACATGTGGTATCCAAAGTGTTACATTTTTAATTAGTCATTAATTACGAATAGATTAAATTTTAACAATATGATAACACGTATCATTGGCAGTGCTTAAGCATTATTAACCAAATTTACAAGGATAGAATGAAACCTAAAGTTTAACATTTATAATCATTTATCTATGAGAAAATTTACCAGTGCGACTACTGGGTGGCTGATGGGTATGCTGTTGCTATTCATTGGTCAATCCTATGCACAAAACTACACGCTTCAACTTTTTCACGCCTCAGACCTTGAGGGAGGAGTTGATGCAATTGATAATGCTCCTAATTTCGCTGCCATCATCGACGGCCTCGAAGAAGAACAAAACAATACCTTAATTCTTTCTGGAGGTGATAACTGGATTCCCGGTGCATTTTTCAATGCTGCCGGAAATAGAGATCTGCGTTCCGTTTTCCAGAATGTGTATCAAGAATTGTTTGCAAATGATGAATTGACAAATATTCGTGAAGCTTCAGGTCGTGTAGATATTTCTATTATGAATATCATTGGGTTTGATGCCTCTGCCGTGGGTAACCATGAGTTCGATGCGGGAACAAATACCTACGAAGAAATAATACGTCCTGACATTCGTGGAAATACTTTTGACGATATCAGATGGTTGGGGTCTCAATTTCCTTATTTAAGTGCTAATTTGGATTTTTCTGGTGATGGAAATCTATCAGGGATATACACTTCAGAGATACTTCCTGTAGGCGCTTTTGCCACTAATCCAGAGAACTATCTGGAAGCTGGGAATGCTCCTAAAATCGCACCTGCTGTAATCGTAGAACGAGGGGGTGAACAAATTGGAATCGTAGGTGCTACTACGCAAATTCTGGAATCTATCACCTCAAATGGAGGGGTACAAGTGATAGGTGAACAAGAAGATGATATGGAAGCATTAGCAGCTATATTACAACCTGTAATCGATTCTATTACTGCGCAGGGAATAAATAAAGTGGTACTTGTAACTCACCTTCAGCTCATCGATAATGAAAAAGAATTAATTAGTTTGTTGAGCGGGGTAGATATAGTGGTTGCTGGAGGTTCTGATGTATTGATGGCTCAGGAAGATGATGTGCTAAGAGCAGGTGATGAAGCGGATGAATCATATCCCTTTATTACACAAAATGCAGATTCAGATCCCGCAGTTGTCGTGGGGACTGATGGTGAATACTCATATGTAGGTCGATTGATTGTAGAGTTTGATGAAAATGGGATCCTTGTAGAATCTTCACTAGCTAATGAAGCTAATGGCGCTTATGCAAGTATCGATGAGGTAGTGAGTACAGTTTGGGGTTTAGATGATCCTTTCGAAGAAGGAACAAAAGGTGAGCTGGTACAAAGATTAACTACTGCTATCTCAGATATTGTAACTACACTGGACGGTATCGTCTTTGGTCAGACTGATGTGTATCTTGAAGGAAGAAGAGAATTTGTTCGTACAGAAGAGACTAATCTGGGAAATCTCACTGCAGATGCAAACTTATGGCTTGCAAAGTCAGTAGATTCATCCGTTACAGTATCTATTAAGAACGGTGGAGGTATCCGTGCTGCAATAGGACAAATTTCTGATAATGGTGATGGTACGGCTTCTCTTAATCCTACAGTTGCTAATCCAGAGGCAGGTAAAGAAGCAGGAGAAGTGTCTCAATTAGATATAGAGAATACCTTGAGATTCAATAATGGGTTAACACTCCTCACACTCACAGCATCACAGCTGAAAGATATTCTTGAGCATGGCGTAGCACAAACTGAAGGAGATAATCAACCCGGTAGATTTCCTCAGGTAGGAGGGATAAGATTTTCTTTTGATCCTAGATTGCCTGTAAACGAACGCGTTACCAGTATTGATATTATCGACGAAAATGATGAGCTAGTAGAAGTCGTTCTGGAGGACGGGGTGTTCGCTGATGATAGTTTAAAAACGTATCGTATCGTTACACTAGACTTCCTTGCAGGTGGGGGCGATAGCTATCCATTTGACACCTATGAGAATACCGATCCAGTGGATTTGGCAGATGTAATTCTTGAAGAAGGATCTTCTAACGCTGCTCCTGCTGGCTCAGAACAGGATGCTTTAGCAGAATACATATTGGAGTTCTTTAGTGAAACGCCTTTTGCAAAAGAAGAGACTCCAATTACACAGGATAATAGAATCAATAATTTAGAAGCTAAAGACCTTGAAAATCAAGGTTCTGAACCATTCACCCTACAATTGCTTCACGCTTCGGATTTGGAAGGAGGGGTAGATGCGATAGACAATGCGCCAAATTTCGCAGCGATTATAGATGGACTGGAAGAGGAGTTTGATAATACAGTTGTCATCTCAGGAGGAGACAACTTCATTCCTGGACCTTTCTTCAATGCAGCGAGTGATTTTGAAGTACGTGGGTTATTACAAAGCGTATATCAGGAGTTCTATGGCTTGCCGGGATTGGATAATATCCGCGAAGCAAGAGGTAGAATCGATATGGCTATCATGAACATCATCGGTTTTGATGCTTCTGCAGTAGGAAACCACGAATTTGACGCAGGTACAGATCCCCTGTCAGATATCATTGGAACGGATATCCGTGGATCAGAGCTGGGAGATGTAAGATGGTTGGGATCACAATTCCCCTACCTGAGTGCGAATCTGGACTTCAGTGGAGATGGAAGTATTGGTGGATTCTTTACTTCAGAGATTCTTCCCAATACGGCATTCCAGTCCCTCCCCACAGATCTGTCTGCGGCAGCAGCAGCACCTAAGTTGGCACCTGCTACGACCATCGAGCGCAATGGAGAGCTGATCGGTGTGATAGGAGCTTCTACTCAGATCCTGGAAGATATTACTTCGGTAGGAGGCGTAGAGGTGGTAGGACCCAAGGAAAATGACATGGCTGCACTTGCAGGCATTCTACAGCCGATCATAGATGGCATGATTGAAGAAGGGATCAATAAGATTATCGTTACCACGCATTTACAGCAAATAGATTTAGAGAAAGAGTTGGCGACCTTGTTGAGTGGAGTAGATATCATCGTAGCGGGTGGATCAGATGTACTGATGGCCCAGGAAGATGATGAGTTGAGAGAGGGAGACGAAGCAGAAGAATCCTATCCATTTGTTGCGCAGAATGCAGATGGAGATCCTGTAGTAGTAGTAGGAACGGATGGAGAATATACGTATGTAGGCCGCTTGATCGTAACCTTTGATGAGTCAGGGGTATTGGATACAACGACCTTTGCCAATGAAATGAATGGAGCCTATGCATCGATCGAATCAGTAGTGAATGGGGTATGGGGAGAAGACAGTGCCTTTGCAGCAGGAACGAAGGGAACATTAGTGAGCACCTTGACCGAAGGAGTAAGCGATATCGTGCTAGCAAAAGATGGCAACATCGTAGGAAGAACGGATGTATTTCTGGATGGACGTCGTTCACAAGTGCGTACCGAAGAAACAAATCTGGGTAATCTGACAGCTGATGCCAATCTATGGACAGCCCAGCAGTTTGATACAACGGTATTAGTATCGATCAAAAATGGAGGAGGAATTCGTGCAGAGATTGGAGAGCCTGTAGAGATCACTCCAGGAGTATTTGAATTTGGTCCACCCCAAGGAAACCCAGAAGCAGGTAAAGAAGTAGGAGATGTATCACAGTTGGATCTGGAGAATACCTTGAGATTCAACAATGGTTTATCCTTGCTGAGTTTGACAGCTACACAGTTGAAAGAGGTCATCGAGCATGGAGTAGCAGAGACAGAAGAAGGAGCTACCCCCGGAAGATTCCCACAGGTAGGAGGTATGAAATTCAGCTATGACATGACTCAGGATCCTGGATCAAGAGTACAGAGCCTGATGATTATGGATCTGGAAGGAACGGTATTGGATACTGTGGTATTTGAAGGAGAAATAGCAGGAGATACAGAACGTTTGATTCGTATAGTTACCTTAGACTTCCTGGCAGGAGGGGGTGATGGATATCCTTATGACACGTACGACAGTGCACAAGTAAGTCGCGTAGATCTGGAAGATGTATTGACAGAAGAAGGAGCCCATACATTTGCCGATGCAGGATCAGAGCAGGATGCGATAGCAGAATACATGACAGCATTTTTCCTCGACACACCTTTTGCTGTAGAAGAGACATCTATCGAAGAGGATACGCGTATCATTAATCTTGGTCCTGGTCCATTCACCCTACAATTGCTTCACGCTTCGGATTTGGAAGGAGGGGTAGATGCGATAGACAATGCGCCAAATTTCGCAGCGATTATAGATGGACTGGAAGAGGAGTTTGATAATACAGTTGTCATCTCAGGAGGAGACAACTTCATTCCTGGACCTTTCTTCAATGCAGCGAGTGATTTTGAAGTACGTGGGTTATTACAAAGCGTATATCAGGAGTTCTATGGCTTGCCGGGATTGGATAATATCCGCGAAGCAAGAGGTAGAATCGATATGGCTATCATGAACATCATCGGTTTTGATGCTTCTGCAGTAGGAAACCACGAATTTGACGCAGGTACAGATCCCCTGTCAGATATCATTGGAACGGATATCCGTGGATCAGAGCTGGGAGATGTAAGATGGTTGGGATCACAATTCCCCTACCTGAGTGCGAATCTGGACTTCAGTGGAGATGGAAGTATTGGTGGATTCTTTACTTCAGAGATTCTTCCCAATACGGCATTCCAGTCCCTCCCCACAGATCTGTCTGCGGCAGCAGCAGCACCTAAGTTGGCACCTGCTACGACCATCGAGCGCAATGGAGAGCTGATCGGTGTGATAGGAGCTTCTACTCAGATCCTGGAAGATATTACTTCGGTAGGAGGCGTAGAGGTGGTAGGACCCAAGGAAAATGACATGGCTGCACTTGCAGGCATTCTACAGCCGATCATAGATGGCATGATTGAAGAAGGGATCAATAAGATTATCGTTACCACGCATTTACAGCAAATAGATTTAGAGAAAGAGTTGGCGACCTTGTTGAGTGGAGTAGATATCATCGTAGCGGGTGGATCAGATGTACTGATGGCCCAGGAAGATGATGAGTTGAGAGAGGGAGACGAAGCAGAAGAATCCTATCCATTTGTTGCGCAGAATGCAGATGGAGATCCTGTAGTAGTAGTAGGAACGGATGGAGAATATACGTATGTAGGCCGCTTGATCGTAACCTTTGATGAGTCAGGGGTATTGGATACAACGACCTTTGCCAATGAAATGAATGGAGCCTATGCATCGATCGAATCAGTAGTGAATGGGGTATGGGGAGAAGACAGTGCCTTTGCAGCAGGAACGAAGGGAACATTAGTGAGCACCTTGACCGAAGGAGTAAGCGATATCGTGCTAGCAAAAGATGGCAACATCGTAGGAAGAACGGATGTATTTCTGGATGGACGTCGTTCACAAGTGCGTACCGAAGAAACAAATCTGGGTAATCTGACAGCTGATGCCAATCTATGGACAGCCCAGCAGTTTGATACAACGGTATTAGTATCGATCAAAAATGGAGGAGGAATTCGTGCAGAGATTGGAGAGCCTGTAGAGATCACTCCAGGAGTATTTGAATTTGGTCCACCCCAAGGAAACCCAGAAGCAGGTAAAGAAGTAGGAGATGTATCACAGTTGGATCTGGAGAATACCTTGAGATTCAACAATGGTTTATCCTTGCTGAGTTTGACAGCTACACAGTTGAAAGAGGTCATCGAGCATGGAGTAGCAGAGACAGAAGAAGGAGCTACCCCCGGAAGATTCCCACAGGTAGGAGGTATGAAATTCAGCTATGACATGACTCAGGATCCTGGATCAAGAGTACAGAGCCTGATGATTATGGATCTGGAAGGAACGGTATTGGATACTGTGGTATTTGAAGGAGAAATAGCAGGAGATACAGAACGTTTGATTCGTATAGTTACCTTAGACTTCCTGGCAGGAGGGGGTGATGGATATCCTTATGACACGTACGACAGTGCACAAGTAAGTCGCGTAGATCTGGAAGATGTATTGACAGAAGAAGGAGCCCATACATTTGCCGATGCAGGATCAGAGCAGGATGCGATAGCAGAATACATGACAGCATTTTTCCTCGACACACCTTTTGCTGTAGAAGAGACATCTATCGAAGAGGATACGCGTATCGTAAATATTCAAGCTGTTATACCTGTTTCGATACGAAACGAATTCGGAGAAGTAATCACAATGAATCTTTATCCTAATCCTGTTCAGGATGGAAATGTTATGATATCATTTAATGGATTACAACAGAAAGCTGTTGAATTGAGCATGTTCAATATGCTAGGCCAACAGTGGAACTTTGGTACAGTAAGACCTAGAGGGGACCAGTCAGAAGTAGAATTAAATTTTGCCAAACTTGAGTTGAATGCTGGAGTGTACTACCTCAGAGCAACTTTAGATGGTAAAGAAATAGCGATTACTAAGTTCCTGATCAAATAAAATAATTTTTCATTTAAAAATTGGGGCTGCCTCTACGAGAGGCAGCCCTTTTTTTATAGAAGATACCATTTAAACATTAATTCGATCTATTTATGTCATCGATTGGAAATAGCGCTTTTCTTATCAATATATTTGTACTCAAGGTGCGAGAATATTGCAGTTTTTATCAACAGATGTTTGGGTAAGATGTTGATTATAAAATGTTTATGATGATATTTTTTATTTTGGGGGAGTAGGGCAGGTAATTAAGTGTATCATTTTGTTTTAACTCAAATAAAGATAGAGCACCAGTTTACATCGGCATTAATTGACTTATTGATATTTTATTAATGTAAATTTTATTGTATTTATTTTTATATATAAAAAATATTTCATTATATATATGTAGT
>CAZZEC010000099.1:0-21842 GCA_964652565.1 uncultured Bacteroidia bacterium | reverse complement strand
CTTATTCACATACGAATAACATTTAATTCCCACTTTGTTCAAAATATAGCGTATCACTCCAGCTAGATATCTCATATCTACATAGCGATATAGGAATTGTTTTTCAGAAAATTTCTTGAGAAACTGTTTGTATCCATTGAGATTCCGATGTGTAATCCACTCGGTAAGCTGTACGACCTCTGAAAGTGTCGCTAATTCGAAGTGGCTGTAAAAAGAATATAGAAGATCGTTGTGCCTCCTTATCAATACTCTATCGAGGATAAGTTCAAGCATGATATGCGATACAAAGAAGGTTCTGTCGATACATTCATGTGAAAAGATTTGCTTGAGTTCATTACTGAGATAGCTCGTTTCACGCTTAAAGAAATGAGAACTATGAAAGATTTTGTCTACTTCAAAGTGTCTGAGCACTCCGTTATAGAACTTTATCTGATTATCACTTGCATCATTTTCCATGATCAATGGAAGTGTAGATCCTTTAAGTCTGATACTTCTGTCAAAATTACTGACTAGATCCGGGGTAGACACACCTAGAAAAAAGAATGTATCCTTGCATTCTAAATCCAGGAAGAAGTGTGATATAAAATTCATAGAGTGATGCGGATTGGGAACCAGGGTTAGCTTACAAAGATGCAAAAAAATAGAAATAAATCAATTACCTTGATCGAAATCGCAAAACTGAAAAGGATTAAAAAAGTTTAATACCATAAAATATATTTTGAACTTAAGTAAAACCCCCAATAATATATTGTGGATTTGTCCATGAATTCCGCGAGGTTGTATATTTAATACTTGTACTACTAGTCTTTTTACAAAAAATTCTGTAGCAACACATATTAACTTATTAAAAATTATGACAGTAGATTCTCAGGAGCCTGAATCACGTAAAATCTTCGGACATCCAGTCGGGCTATTCTATTTATTTTTTGCCGAGTTATGGGAACGGTTTAGTTTTTATGGAATGCGGGCTCTTCTCACGCTCTACATGGTAAATGAGATATTTGAGTCACTAGCCAACAGAGATACAGCTACTGCCATAGTATATGCTTCCTATGGATCTATGGTATATGCATCTACGGTGATCGGAGGGAGGGTTGCTGACAAGATTGTGGGCTACAGATTTGCCATCTTACTTGGAGGGGCGCTGATGGCACTGGGACATTTTGTTCTGGCCATACCCAAAGACTCAACGTTCTTTGTGGCATTAGCATTAATAATCGTTGGAAATGGATTTTTCAAGCCCAATATTTCTACTTTTGTAGGTACTTTATATAAGAAGAATGATATAAGAAAAGATTCTGGATTCACCATTTTTTATATGGGGATTAACATTGGTGCCTGGCTATCTCCTTTAGTTTGTGGATGGCTTGCAAGGGAATATGGTTGGCACTATGGGTTTGGCTTAGCAGGTTTGGGAATGCTTATAGGACTCATTGTTTTCTGGTCGGGGATACAACATGGAGTTTTTCTCGACAAAGGCCTTCCTCCGTCTACTAATGTGTTGGATAAAAAATGGATGGGGTTGAAACAAAAAGTATGGATACCGATAATATCTTTGTTAGCAGTTCCCATTGTGGCAGGTATGGTCTCTTCTTACGAATACATCGGTGGAGGCACTACTTTTCTGGGAGAAAAGACCATTGTAAATGTATTATTCAATATTCTGGGGGTTGGCATTTTGGGATATATTATGTTTGTGATGACGACAGTGTCTAGAGCGGAAGCACTCAAACTGTTAGTTGCGGTCTTATTGACCATTTTTATGACACTATTTTGGGGATTCCATGAGCTATCAGGGAGTGTACTTACGTTATTTGCTTATCGGAATGTCGATTTGCAATTCATTGATGCTGCCCAAACAAACGCAATCAACCCTTTCTTTATTATTGTATTATCTATACCATTTTCATACTTATGGGTTTCGCTGTCCAGATATAGGCTCAATCCACGTACTCCATTCAAGTTTGCGATGGGTTTAGCTATGCTAGGGATTGGGTTCTATGTTCTGTCATTGGGAAAAAACTTTGCTGATGCATCGGGTCAAGTACCATTTATTTTCTTAGTCGTCATGTATATGCTCATATCTGCAGGAGAGTTATTGATGTCTCCAGTAGGATTGTCGAAGATTACAGATTTGTCTCCTGTAAAAGTAGTGGCATTTATGATGGGAGTATGGTTTCTTTCTTCTGCATATGCATTTAGGATTGTTGAAGTGGTAGGGCGTCAACTTGCTATAGATAACCTTAGTGCTGATGGTGGAGTAGTCGATGGAGTAGCTACATTAAATCTTTATTCGCAAGGGTTTGAATCCATTGCTTATGTCTCGCTTGGAGGAGCATTACTCGTGCTGATATTATCCCCCCTTATGTTAAGATGGATGGGAGATATCAACTAGGGATAGCATCCATAGATAAATAATTATGTAGGGTCAAACTTTAGGCTCAAGAAAAGCAAACATCCATTTTAAATTCCCTAACTACAATGAGGTAAATACGTATATTTGCACTTATGAAAAAAGTAGTATTATTAATTATTCCATGTTTCCTCATCTATACTGGATGCAATGATGAGGATGGTCCTGATGTAGATCAGGCGCAAGTAGACCAAGAGTTGATTCTACAATATATTTCAGATAATAACTTGAATGCCGAAGAAGGTCCCGAAGGACTATACATAGCAACTGAGAGAGAAGGAATGGGTGAGAGTCCTACGGTAAATGACACAGTCGTAGTAGACTACGAAGGGTTTCTGTTAAATGGAAGTAAATTTGACTCTTCGATTGATAGAGGTACTCCCGCAGAATTTCCACTTTCTGGCCTTATTAGGGGTTGGCAAATTGGTATACCGCTTATGCAAGAGGGAGAGAAGTCTACATTACTACTGCCTTCTGCGCTTGCTTATGGCAATAATCCTCCACCTGGAATTCCTGTTAATGCAGTTCTTATTTTTGATATTGATTTAATTGAAGTAAAAAAACGCTAGCTAATACACATAAAAAATCCCCTGAGTCTTTCGGCTCAGGGGTACTATCAACCCTACGATCAAACCTAATAACGGTTTTTCTTTACAATAATATAGTAGGTTCTACATATAGCATTAGATTTATATTTGTTCCTTTCGGTGCTTAAAATCCTCCTTTTACATGTATGATATCTAAATCCTTTTGCTTTTAATATGGAAGCAAAAAACATCAATATATATCCTCCTGCACAATGGATATAATATGTCTCTTTACAATCCCATTCCTTCAGATAATCATCGGTAAAATCTAAGTGATTACAATACCCAATTTATTCAAACCTCAATCAGAATGGGATGACTTTATGTTAGTTCTGTAAATGACTTTTTTTAATTTAGAATATAAATGATTTCATGACCCATACCCGAATTCACTTAATCTCAAGTCCCAGGAATCTTTCTACGGCATTAATGTATAGCTTCGCTCAACGTAAAGACACTTTTGTTGTAGATGAACCATTATATGGCCATTATTTGAAAGTTACAGACGAGGTCCATCCAGGAAAAGAAGAAATTCTGGAAAAAATGGAAACGGATTGGCAAAAGGTTGTAGAAGATATGATCAACAAAAGTTATCCTCAAACAATCATCTTTTTTAAAGGAATGGCTCATCATATGGTAAAGATGGATTGGCAATTACTCTATGAAATGACTAATCTATTTCTGATCCGTGACCCTCAACAACTCATCAGTTCATTTGACCAGGTAATTGCAGAACCCCAAATGAAAGATATAGGTGTAGAACTCCAACACCAAATGTTCATGAAATTGTCAGAAGCAGGAAAGGTCCCAGTTGTATTAGACTCAGGGGAGTTACTCAAGGATCCTCAAAAAGTATTGCAACGTGTTTGTCATGGATTGGATATTCCATTTGATGCTTCTATGCTTTCCTGGCCATCGGGCCCTATTGAGCAAGACGGGGTTTGGGCTAAGCATTGGTATCAGAATGTTCATCAATCTACAGGGTTTGCGCCACAAAAAACGAGCACACGTCCGCTACCAGATTCCCTTTTTCCTCTATATGAAAAGTGTTTGCCATATTATCAAGCACTTTATGAAAAATCGATAAAAGCTTAGAATATAAATAGCCATCCTGGAAAAATAATTCAACCTGAATAGTTACCCAAATGAACAGTGTGAGCCTTTTCTTCTATGTCGAGAAATTCACCTTCATTTTTCCAGGGGTCATCCATATAGAAGTAGTTGGGCTTGATTAACCTATTCTCCCATTTGTCTATATGAAAAATATTGACGGTTGATCCAGACATAGGAGGTACAATCCACGTCCAATCTGCGTATACAGGCCTATCACATGCGGCTTCATTTTGATCAAATCGGAGAAAATATTCTGACAAGGTGTGGTGATCCATCATGCGTATCCCATATTGTTGATAAGAGAACAGCACGGCAATATTAAGTTCGACCAATGCTACGTCTTTCCAAAGCGTATAATTTTGAGTCGTATCCAATTCCAATTTTTCTGCGATGGTTTTCAGCATATTATATCGATAGGAATCAGCAAAATTACGAGCGCCTATTTCTGTACCCATATAAAACCCGTTAAATGGAACTAATGTATACTGTATCCCCCCCATATCCAGAGCCATATTAGACACTGCTGGCAAAGCATACCACTTGAGATTCAATGTTCGAAACCATTCGTATTTAGGATGAATGATAGGCACTTCCAGCACTCGATCTTTTGGGATTTCAAACCATTGAGGAGACGTATTTGGCATTTGAAATACGATAGGAAGCAGGTCAAAATGTGTACCTTGACCACCTGACCAACCCAATTCCTGGATTTTCTGGGTTAATTCAAGGTTCTTGGGATCTCCAATAATGCTACCGTCGGCCTGCTGATAAGCTGCATACTGGATAAGTTGGGAGTTCCATATTCTCAATCCTTTCTGAGGAGGAAAAATCGAGATCATAGGGGTAATCTTCCCCTGATTGGTTCCTAACGTCAGATGTTCGAGTATCGCTTCAAACATTTCTTCTGCTTTACTAAGGTGCCTGAGATCTCTTACTTGAAGTTTGTCCCAAAAAAATCTCCCAATGCACCTTGTACTATTTCTCCAAGCGACTTTTGCTCCATATGTAAGTTCCTCTAGTGTATGAATGTAACTTCCAGAATGCTTGATGGACGATTCTACTTCGTCCCAGCGAGCATTAAACAGAGCTGAATTCCCTGTTTCCCGATAACATTGAGTTAAAAATTCCTGCGCTTCAGAATAGAGATCTATTTCTTCTGGTGATGCCAGATAAAACGAATGATGACTCACAGGACATCCTGTAGGTCTAACATGAATTGATGAAGGAGGATCACGATGAAGGTCGGGTTTCTTAGGCCTTGAAAATTGTTTTGAGCTTATTGAGGTGAATACTTCTACCTTAATAGAAGAAGAAGGCCAACCTGAGGCTAATAGAGCATGTTGGACCATGTGGTTATAGCTTTCAGGACCGCATACATAGGCAATCTGACCTTTCTGGTAAGGATACATCTCCTGGATGGTGGTCTGTGAGAGCCTTCCCAATTCAGAGGTAACCCGAAATATTCGGGAGAACCGATCAATTCGTTGTTCCCAATAATCGATTTCCTCTTGAAATACCAATTTTTCTCTACTCTCTACAGACCAGTCCAGGTAAAAAGGGCGTTCTTCCCTACGGTAAGGTAATGTACGGATCATGGCAAGGGCTGGCGTAATTCCTATACCCCCTGCAAAAAAGAATACTGCTCCGCCCTTAGCGGTTAGCGTAAAAGTTCCTCTTGGTGCTGATATTCTTAAAAGCATTTCATCATTCAGTTGATTGCTAAGCCAGCTTGAAAATTTTCCATTATCTTCTTTTTTGATAGCGATTTCGTAATACTCTTCTGATGTAGCTGTTAAAGTATATGCACGAGTAATCCATTCATTGTCCATTTTACCTTGAAGAAGAATGTGTTGTCCAGGATCAGCCTGAACGACTGGTTTTTGTACCGGACGAATCCTAAGCCGTGTAATATCTCCTCCCAGATAATACCTGTCACTAATCTCGGCAAATACCAATTCTTTCTTTTCTACTACCTCCTCAATTAATGGATAGCAACCTCCACAAATGGTAGTAGCTTGGGTTTCCTTGGCAATGCCATGAACAGTAGTATATCCCTCATTCATCCACCTCCAACACTCAGAGCGAGTGAGATTGGTACAATTACATAAGACGTCCTGAGGATCACCTTCAATTTGATCCTGTGTAAGAATTAATTCACCCGTAGTACGAAATAGCTTCTGCTTCCATTCAGGTAAGAGGATCTTACTAGCCAATATTTTCAGTGATTCATTCCAACCGGACCAGTGCATTTCTCCGCTTACATATACCAGTTGTTGTTCCAGTAAACCTATTTTTCTGACTTGCTCCTTTTCGATCGGATAGATAATATATTCACTCGGATTCTCTTCCCCTTGCTCATACTTGAGTACTTTTTCATCTGCACTAAATGTTCTTGTGAGGGTTTTTCCCAAACGAAGTGTTATTGTCTGAACTTGCTCGCTAACATCTGAATGGGATTGAGCAGGTAAATCGATTATTCCCTCACCTGGGATGATGGTCACTGCTTGTGGCAAGTGGAAATAACCCCTGAAAAATGACTTAAGTTCAGATGTATCCTGCGATGATACCTCTTGTGCCTGGATGAAATGTGTTTCTAAACCCTTCCAGTATTCAACTACACATTTGAGCTTATCAGGATGAATTTGATAAGTGTGAATCTCTTCTTGTAGCGCAATAGCTGTAGATACATGCAAATAGGTGAAGGATTGCGGGCAGAAATCAAGGTACTCTCTAATTGTGGATGCTAACGGTGTAAAAGTATTTTCAAAGGTTATAGAAGTATGTTCATATGGAAAAATTCGATCCAGCCAGAAGTCGATTTCTTGACTTGACCAATTTAGTGACTGCCAGTGTTTCACAAGTTCTTGCTTGCAGATATGCCCATCCTGGTTTAGGTCAATCTGATGAAATAATTTTTCTATATATACCTGATAACTAACCTGATTGCTTAGTTTCGTAAATAAACTTGCTATGTGTCGCCCCCCCATTTGTACTGAATGGGTAAGGTAATTAACTTGAGAATGTGGTACTTGTTGATCTAATAAAAGACGGATTCTCTCCAATAATACTTCCACATTGATCCAGGGTACATTTGCTTTTCCGATAGGAAGCATGAGATATCCTCCATCCCAGAGTAATTGGGAATTCATAAATACTTCATGATAAAAAAGCGGATACTGAACAACAGTTGCAGAAATATGACAAGCACAAACTCGATAAGCTGCTGCTCGAATCATTTTATGGATTGATGAAATACCCCATCCCATAGGAAGGATAACAATGAGCTTATGAACATTTTTGATTTCAGCCATTTGAATCATTTGATCTATAAAAGCGGGGAGTTTATCCAGATCAAATCTACTTACATAAATTATCCAGGTAGCATGAGTAAGAAATTTATCATGTTCTTTGGCAATATCAGAGGGGTCAAATTGGATAGAGCAATGTTCTATAACAGGAAAGTATCGTGAGGACTTTATGTATTCCTCAAAAAACGATAGCCCAAATTTAGAATTTATAAATTGTATGGGTTTCATAAATTTTTTATTTACACATATAAAACATCCTGATTCAAAGTTAATGAATATCCAATATTTTAAAAATCATTATTTATAATTTCTGATGAAATTAAATGTAAGAATATTAATAGGCATACTGAAAACCACATAACTTCACCTTTCAGCCTGATTATCTTACATTTAATCCAATAGTGATACACTTTCAACTAAATCCAATGTAAAACCCTCAATATGGATACTAAAGCTACTATTCAACTTATTATTAAAGGTGTAAGAAGTAATCAGAAGGTTTGGGCTGATTTCGGGGCGGGAAATGGAACTTTTACTTTTGCTTTGGCAGAGATATTAGGTGCAGAGGGTGTCATTTATGCCATAGATCAGAACCCAACTATCTCTGCACGCACCGTACAGATTTCTCAACCTACACTAAATATCATCCGTTCAGATATCATGGGGTCTCTGTCGCTTCCTCTACTTGATGGGGCTATTGCTGCTAATGTCTTGCATTTTTCAGCCCATCCACAAACCTGGATACAACAAATAATGAAATACATTAAGCCTAATGGAACACTAATTATTATTGAATATGATTTATATAGAGGTAATACTTGGATACCCTTCCCCATCCCAGCTACAACGCTGACTGATATACTCGCAAATATGGGATTTTCACATTTTCGGGAAATTGGTAGGAGACCCTCAATCTATGGCCATAGGGAGATATACAGTATAGAAGCAATAGTCCCTGCATTAGATTGATATCTGGCAATGATATCATTATGAATGAGGGTTATCTTTCATTATTTGTCTGGCGACTACCTGCCCAGAAATAATAGAAGGAGGTACCCCTGGCCCGGGGACAGTTAATTGTCCGGTGTAGTAAAGATTATGAACTTTTTTAGATTTGAGACTAGGCTTGAAGAATGCGGTTTGTTTTAAGGTATTAGCTAAACCATATGCATTTCCCTTGTAAGAATGGTAGTCCTTGACGAAATCATTCATTGCATAATCTCTTTTCAATACCACATGCTCTCGGATATTTTGCCCAACATATTTCTCTAATCGATCCATGACCACATGGTAGTATTTTTCTCTAAGTTCTTTTTTGTCATCCAACCCTGGTGCAAGAGGAATGAGAATAAAGAGGTTCTCAGCATTTGCTGGTGCAACCGATGGATCAGTCTTAGATGTACAGGATGTGTAAAACAAGGGTTTTGTGGGCCATTTAGGCTCAGTGTAAATCTCCCTGGCGTGAAGATCAAAGTCCTCGTCAAAAAACAGCATATGGTGCTTGAGTCCGTCAATTTTTTTGTTTACACCCAGATAAAATAGCAAACTAGATGGAGACATAGTTCGAGTATTCCAATACGAATCAGAGTAGTTTCTGTGAGCATTAGATAAAAGTTGACTATCAGTATGTTGATAGTCGCTATTTGCGATAACGATATCTGCCGTGTAGGATTCCTGTTGAGTGTGTACAGTATGTGCCCTTTTGTGATCTACTTCGATGCCAGTAACTTCAGAATGATATAGAAACTTTACTCCTTGTTCCTCAGCAATCTTTGCCATAGCTTGAGCAATATTGTGCATACCTCCCATCGGATACCAGGTTCCAAGTACCAGATCAGCATGATTCATCATACTGTACATTGCTGGAGTATTCTGCGGAGTAGCTCCTAAAAAAAGAACCGGGAATTCAAGGATTTTGATGAGCTTGGGCTCCTTAAAGAATTTTCTAACATGTTTAGACATAGACTCAAAAATCTGTATTCTCAGACTTTCCTTAATCAGTCGAATATCAAAAAATTCTGTGATACTGAGAGAGGGCCTAAATACATAATCTTTCATCCCTACCTGGTATTTATAAGCTGCTTGCTCAAGAAATATCTTTAGTCGGGATGAAGATCCCGGTTCAATACGCTCAAATAATTCATCCAATTCTGCTCTGCTTGCGGGTATATCTATAAAATCATTCATCCCAAAGTATACCCGATAGGAAGGGTCCAAGCGCTGTAGATCATAAAAATCTTCCGTTTTCTTTCCGAAAAGGGCATAATATTCCTCAAAAACATCTGGCATCCAGTACCAGCTCGGGCCCATATCAAAGGTAAACCCATCCTTTTTCCACAATCTGGCCCTCCCTCCGGGCTGATCATTTTTTTCTAAAACGGTTACTGAATAGCCTTCCTTTGCTAGTAACGCTGCTGATGAAAGTCCAGCAAATCCCGCACCTATGACTATAACTTTTGAGGACATGTAACAATTTTTATTTACAATTTAACAGTTCAATAAGGGCATTGTTGTGAGTTCATCAATTTTTCATGATAAGATTTTGGCCTGCATTCTCCTTTGAAATCATTATATTTTGTCCTTAAACCCTAATCATTATACCTAATGAAACAATTATATATATATTTTCTCATTGTGTCTATGATCGTTGTAACACATGATCAATTAATTGCACAATTTGAAACTGATCAAGCCGAAAAACTTATAGATGTACAATTTGATGGTTCTAAAAGAGAAATGATGAAAAAAGAATTATCTGATCATCTGGAAAGCTATCAAACACTTCATTCATATAACCTATTGAATTCCATTCCTCCTGCAATTAGTTTCAATCCTATACCTGTGGGTTTTATGTGGGACACAGAACAAAACCCCATAGAATGGGAATTGCCCGAAGATGTCGAAATACCTGATAATATAGAAGAGTTGGCTTTTTACAGTGTAGCAGAGCTAGCGCAACTCATTCGTATGCAAAAAATCACCTCTCTCACACTCACAAAAATGTATATCCATAGATTGAAGAAATATGGCGATCAGTTACACTGTGTGGTTACTTTAACCGAGGAATTAGCCCTGGAACAGGCCAGGCAAGCCGATGAAGAAATTGCCGATGGAAATTACAAAGGACCTTTGCACGGAATCCCCTATGGAGTAAAAGATTTGTTGGCTGTTGAGGGATATAAGACTACATGGGGAGCTATGCCTTATAAAGAGCAAATGCTGGTACAGACGGCTACCGTAGTGGAAAAATTGACAGAAGCAGGGGCCGTACTAGTTGCCAAACTAAGCATGGGTGCACTAGCTATGGGGGATGTGTGGTTTCAGGATACAACGCGTAATCCATGGAATCTTGATCAGGGCTCTAGTGGTTCCTCAGCCGGGTCAGGAGCTGCAACTGCTGCAGGGTTAGTAGGGTTTTCAATTGGAACAGAGACACTAGGCTCAATCGTTTCACCCTCTACCAGATGCGGAGTGAGTGGACTGAGACCGACGTATGGTAGGGTGAGTCGAACAGGGTCAATGGCTTTATGCTGGAGTATGGATAAAATAGGGCCTATGTGTCGAACTGCTGAGGATTGTGCTTTGGTATTTGATGTAATAAGAGGGCAAGATGGATTAGACCAAACCTTGTATAATGCAGCTTTTAATTATACGGGAACAAAGGATATCAACTCCTTAAAAATAGGGTATCTGGCAGAGTTATTTACTCCTGAAAGCTGGAATTGGAAAAATGACTCTGTGAGTTTAGAAGTCTTTAGAAGTATGGGGCTAGAGTTAGAACCAGTAGCTTTACCCGATAGTATTCCTACAGGGGCTCTATCGATTATCCTATCTGCTGAAGCTGCTGCTGCCTTTGACGGACTGACTAGAAGTGGAAAAGATAGCTTGCTCGTAAGACAGGACCCACGAGCATGGCCCAATTATTTCCGTGCTGCCAGATTCATTCCTGCTGTAGAATATATTCAAGCAAATCGCTGGAGATATGTACTCATACAGGAAGTTTATGAAACATTTAAAAACTACGATGTGATCATCACCCCTACATTTGGCGGGCCTCAACTGCTCATTACCAACCTTACGGGCAATCCCTGCGTTGTCGTTCCCAATGGGTACAATAATTCTGGTAGCCCAACGAGTATCAGTTTCATAGGAAACTTATTCCAAGAGGCTAACTTAATCAGTATAGCAAAGGCATATCAGGAAGCAACAGTGTTTGATGAAACACATCCCAAGGAGTTTCAGTAAACATGTATTCACATGATTTTTTGCTCATTTTTTACTAGGTTGAGGCGACAAATCTACTCGATTGTTGTCAACCTATTTTAGGCGCGATTTGTCTGTCGTCTGTCGTCTGTCGTCTGTCGTCTACCAAACTTATCCCATTGGGATTAGTTAATTTGATATGCTGAAAAAACTATTATTTTTTTCATTAGGGGGCATATTGGCAGTATATGCTAGTTTCAAAGTTGTCCAGCATACCGGACCGGATTTGCCAGAATACACTACAGAGATTGTGGACTCTGTGCTAGATAATCCCCTTCCCAATCTCTATCGAGGGAGAATGGATACAGTTAATGTAAATGGAGTGAATATTTGGTACGAATCGATCGGTGATACCAATCAACCTACTATACTAATGATTATGGGCATGGGAGGATCAGCCATGGAATGGCCAGAATTTCTCATAGACTCACTATTACAAGCAGGCTATCATTTGATTAGGTATGATCACAGAGATGTAGGCGCGTCTGATAAAATGTTGGCTTGGGATGCGGATCGTCCATATACATTATCGGATTTGAGTAAAGATGCCTTAGGGATTATTGATAAATTGGGTATAGATCAGCTACATGTAATAGGTTACTCCATGGGAGGCATGATTGCACAGCAACTTGCCATAGACCACCCCGAAAGGATACTTGCGTTGACACTTATATCTACCTCTGGATACACGCGAGATCCAGAACTATCAGTGTTAAGTAACTACATGAAATATCATCTATTAAGGATGGTATTAGTACATGCATCTGATCCGACAGAATATGAAAGGATAGGACAGGAATTAGAATCTCAGACGATACTTCGCAGAGGACGAACGTTAACACCTGAAGAAGTGCGAGAAATTTCAACCAGAACCCTATTTGATTGGAGAAATAAACGAAAAGAACACCCAGAAGTTGGGAAGCACCATGTAGCAGCCATTTTGGAATCGGGTTCCAGGTTAACTTCACTCGCCTCGTTTACAATTCCCACGTTGATTCTTCATGGAACCAGAGATCCTTTTGTCACGCCAGCACATGCTGAGAAATTGCATCAAACTATTCCTGATAGCAAACTGACGTGGATAGAAGGAATGGCACATGCCATTACAGCACAAGAACAAGATCAGCTTTTACCTCCATTATTCATGCACTTACGTTCTAATACATACGCTGCTGGCACTAGTCCCGATTTAACTTCTTCGGAGTTACAGAAACCCTAAAAGGGTTAAACTAAGAATTGCAGAGATATTCCATAAAAGTAGTATCATCCCCTTGCAAAGGCAGTTATCAAAAAATACTTGAGCTATTAGGGATATTTACCACTATTCCCTAATTTTCGCCTCTTAAAGTTATTTCAACAGAAAATCTTAATATGAAAGCTTCACTAGCCTGGATTACACAATTGGGAAGTAAAGATCAGAAGGGTGATTATGCATTTACAGTTGCTAACGATCCATTTGGATTTGTATATATTGCTGGATACACACAAGGTCTGTTAGTAGAGGGTAAAGCTGATTCGGACCAAAGTCCAGATGCGTATTTGGCAAAATTTGACAGGAATGGAAACAGGCTATGGGTCGCACAGATTTCGAGTAAAGATGAGCAAAGAGAAGAGGCATTGGGCCTGGCAACAGATTCTATGGGGTATGTATATGTCGCGGGGTACACCGAGGGGCTGCTGGGTGAGGCTACTTCTTCTACAGCAAGTGTTGATGCCTGGGTAGCAAAATATGATGGTAAAGGAAATCAGATATGGATTCAACAAGTGGGAGGCAAGGAAGGGTCATGGGAAAAAGCCACTGGGATAGCAACCGATGCGTTGGGGAATGTCTACTTAGCGGGTTATACGGATGGAAGTCTTTCTACTAAATCCTATGAGGGGGATACCGGGCAGGACGCCTGGTTGGCTAAATTTAGTAATGATGGACATCTTCTATGGTTACAGCAAATTACCAGTGAAGGATCTCATGGAGATATTGCTCAGGCTGTTGTTACCGATGCATTTGGTAATATTTTTGTTTCAGGATATACAGAAGGGGATTTTGGGGATAGAGAAGAAGATGACGTGAGTAAAGACGTTTGGTTAGCAAAGTTTAATACACATGGACATCAAATTTGGATTAGTCAAATAGGAAGTGTCGATAATAAAGAGGAGGAAGCCCAGGATATAGCCACTGATAGTTATGGTAATGTATACATGGCTGGTTATACTGCTGGACATCTTGGGGAAAGGCAACAACCTAATGATCAAAGTGTTGATGCTTGGCTAGCAAAGTTTGACAAAGATGGAACCGAAGTATGGTTGAAGCAGATAGGAAGTGAAGACATGAAGTGGGACGAAGCGTTGGGAGTTACTACAGATCCTTTAGGAGGGATATACATAGCGGGATTTACTTACGGAACGATGGATGACAAGATTCTTCGCAAGGATGCTGGTGCTGATGCCTGGCTGGCGAAGTATGATACAGAAGGAGTTCAACAATGGATAAAGCAGATTCGAAGCGATGGTGCGCACTGGGGAGAAGCCAGAGCCATCTCTTGTGATGCTTTTGGTAATATCTATCTCGCAGGATTTACAGATGATCAATATGGAAATCGTCAGTCCGAGGACCCGAGCCTGGATGCATGGTTGGCCAAATTTGAACAACAAGCAGAAAATGAAGAGGAATTAGCAAGATATATTTCTAATACATTGGGACATATAGCCGAAAACCAATATCGACTGGTTAATGATGTTAAGCAAACACTTCGACAAGAGTTCGGGATACTGAAAGACCTTATTTCTAAGTAAAAAGATTTAGGCCTGGCATCAATAAACTTCCGAAATGGGATTAATTACTATTTCATCTATGGCTACTCGTGAGGGAGCTTTTAGAATGTAAACGACGCTATCAGCTACATCAGATGGCTTTAGCCATTCTTTCGAATTTAATTGTGGTTGCTTAGCATTATTGAAATATGTGTCAACCTGTCCTGGATATATCGAACTTACTTTAATACCATATTTTCGTACTTCTTTCCTTAAAACAGAAGAAAATGCGTCTTGCGCATACTTCGAGGCACAATATACTCCTCCTTGTTCAAAAGTCCTCCTCGAAGCATGAGAGGCAATGTTGATAATATGCCCTTGTTTTCTGGATCTCATGTGGGGTATCACCCCCTTACTCATAAGAAAGCTTCCTTTAACATTTACATCCATCATTCTATCCCATTCTGATTCCTGTATGGCTTCAGCTGGCTTGAAAATTCCAATCCCTGCATTGTTGATAAGAATATCTATGTGTCGAAATTCTCTGAGCGTTTGTCCAATTACTGCTTCTACCGCAGCTGCATCAGAAACATCCGCCTGAATTCCGATTGCATGCCCACCTTTTTGGTTTAGCTCTCTCGCCAAATGTTGTAACTCTGAAGTGCTTCTGGCCACAAGTGAAAGACGTACTTTTTCTTTGGAGAGGTACTGGGCAATTTCTCTTCCAATGCCTCTTGAAGCTCCCGTTATAATTGCTACCTGATTCTGTAATAACATTAATCCAAGTTCCAGTGTATTCCTGCCATTGCCCACCTACCGGGCATATTAGCACCTAATATGTCTTGATAACGTTCGTTAAAGATATTATTTATTTGCAATATCCCATGTATTCGCTTGGGATATATCCCAACTTTTAGTCTTGCGTTCCATACTTGATAGTCTTTGGTAAGTGCCTCGTTTATGAGAGGTGCCTGATCGGGATTCCTATATTTCCACAACCCTTGAATACCCAGGGAGATGTTACCACGACTAATGATCGACTGGAAAGTGAGCAGATGCCGCGCATGATTTGCAATATATTTTGTCAGCGTACCAGTGGGAGCTTCTGAGAAAATATAGGTATATCCAGCATTAATTTCTATTTTACCTGTAGTTAACATGGAGAATCGCAATCTCGATTCTATTTCCCATCCCTTTGTGTTCACACTTTTGAGGTTTTGAGTATAAAAATATGTTCCTCCTGGAACCAACTTTTCATTGTTGGGAATACGTTCACTTTCTGTAATCACATAGTCAATCAGATTGTTACTTTCCCTTAAAAATAGCGTAGAGACCAATTGTAATTGTGGGATGGGCGACCAATCAGCTCCAACTTCATAACTCCAGGCCCTTTCAGCTTCCAAATCAGGATTTCCCAGATTTCTCCCTTCGCTGATAGGACCCGGTAACTCTGTAGATATAAATCGCTCGGTGAAATCTGCTGCACGTATAGATTTACCCAGTGAACCTCTTAATACTAACTGATCTATAGAATAGGCAATATGAACCTGTGGGGTAATCTCCGTACCATAATTTTCATCCCAATCCCCCCTTAAGCTAGTAGTTATTCCAATCTCGGAGATAGGTTGAAAATATCCTATGAGAAATATCCCCGTGTGGATATCTGTGTGGTTTCCTCTGTCGCTACTTTCAATATCCCTTAGATCAAATTGTAAACCGCCTGATAGGGAAACCTGTTCAGAAAAGTTAATACTATGGATTAACTGGCTATTGGTGTAGGAAGTCCGATGAATATTGGCTGGAAATAAGGGATTAAAAAGAAAGCTATCTTGCGTAATTTTATGAGAAAAATTGAAGACCGTCTGATGTTTCCCACTTGTCCTGCGTACCTGTAATTGGTTCCAATACTGACGTACTCTTTCACGAGACTGATCCGCAGAACTACGAGTATAGAAATACTGTGCATTGAACAGGCGATAATCGATGGCACTGCGAATAGCTACATCCCATGTATCATTTACTTTATATCCCATAGATAAACTACCTTGTTTCCAGTTTATATCATTTCTCAATCCACTGGGAAGCAGGGGTCCTCTGGATTCAACGAACTTCCCTCCAATACCCATATGGAAGTTGTTGTGATGTACCTGTAGTCCTGCACTTGTGTTCCAAAGGCCATATTCACCGTGTAATACCTCTGCCTGAGCATGAATAGGTCGAGCAGCGTTTGTAAGAAGAAAAGTCTTAGTGACAATATTGATTACCCCTCCCACTGCATCGGGGCCATACAAAGCAGCTGCAGGACCTCTCAATATTTCTATATGATCTATTTCCGTGACGGGAATAGGAATATTACCATTAAAATGTGAGGTAAGTGGATCATTGAGACGCATCCCATCTATTAGTACTAATACCTGCGTGAAGGTACTCCCTCTTATGAGTATATCTGCTTGAGCTCCAAATGGGCCTCGTTGTTGTACTTCTACCCCTGTAACGGTGCGTAGTAATTCATCCAGAGATAGTACCGGAAATGACTGTATAACTTCTGAAGGAATTACAGTGATGCTTCTTCCTGTATGTGTGTAGGGTTGATTGATCCGCGTAGTAACTATGTTAATCGTATCTGATAAGTCATATTGTGTGATCTGTGATAACAGAGAGAATGTGTTGAGGGTTAAACAGGCTGTAAGGAATAGGGTAATCCTTAATTTCATAAGTGAAAAATTATGTTTCAGAAGATAGTTTGGGATTATTTTGGTGTCGTTCTGCGTCTCTTTTGGTCTTTTTCTCAAGATTTCTTTGAAGTGCGGATTCGAGATCAATGTGAGTTTGGTTCGCCAGACAGATGAGTACAAACAGGACATCTGCCATTTCATCGGCCAGGTTCACTTCTTCATCAGAAGACTTAAATGATTGGTCGCCATAAGTTCTGGATATCACACGCGCAACTTCCCCCACTTCCTCTACCAGAATAGCCATATTGGTTAATTCAGAAAAATAGCGAACTCCATATGTATTAATCCAATTATCAACCAGTTGTTGAGCTTCAGAGATTGTCATAACATTTCATTTAATCATCCAATATAACGATGCTTGATCTTAACACAAGACTAGAGGGAAGAAATCATATTTAAAAGTCTTGTTGATGTGAATCCATGATGATGGTTACAGGACCATCATTTAATAAAGAGACTTCCATCATTGCACCAAACTTCCCGGTTGCAATCTTTCCGGAGAATTCTTTTTTCAATTTTTCTACGAACATTTGGTACAGATCCAGAGCTGCATCGGGAGTTGCAGATCGTATGTAAGAAGGTCTATTGCCCTTTTGAGTATTTGCATACAACGTAAATTGCGACACTAGGAGTATGCTACCATCAACATCCTGAATAGATCGATTCATTTTACCCTGCTCATCATTAAATATTCTTTGCTTGATGATCTTTCTTATCAGCCACTCAATGTCAGCAAGTTGATCATCGTGTGTTACGCCCAACAATATCAATAATCCATCGTCGATTTCCCCCAGCATCTCTCCTTCCACTGACACGTTGGCCCACTTTACTCTTTGAATCACTACTCTCATAATAGTTTGATATTGATTTCGCAAAAATAAAAAAAAGGTGTACATATAAAAGTACACCTTTAACGCTCGAAGTTTTCACACAAAAATTATAGCTCCCTTGAGCAATACCCTTAGCTTTTGCCTTTGTCTTCGTCTTCGTCCTCATCTTCTACAGGAGGCATAATCAGGGGAACTACATTATCGTATTGATTGGAACTTAAAGCATGGAAATTACGGCGCTCGAAGAATGAAATAAATGGAACATGATACATAATGAGCAAATATAATTAAATAAAATCATTAAGAAATAAGCATCCAATCTTTAAACTAAGGAAATTGATAAAATCTCGAAACGAGAACTTCTCTAGTTTAAGAATATAAGCGCAAGGGATTTCATTTCATATTGAGATAAAATTCATTGTAAATTTACGAAATAAAAGGGTACAATCTATGCGTATTATTAAATCTTATTGATTTTTTTTATAAGCCCCTGATATAGATTGCATAGGATGTAAATTTTAGGTACTTCTTTTACATCACCGTAATTTTTCAATAATATTGTTGTAAAATAGTTACAGATATTCCGAAATATTATGGAGTTTGAAATCATTGTAGCCAACAATTCGCATTTCGAGTATGCTGAGGATGTTTGCCGCTTAATTGCCGAGGCTGCAACACAACGTGGGACAGGGATTGCCAAGCGAGATCCGGAATACATACAGCGTAAAATGGCTGAGGGGAAAGCAGTAATTGCCCTCAGAGAAGGACTGCTAGCAGGGTTCTGCTATATTGAAACATGGGGGCATGGTAAGTATGTAGCTAATTCCGGACTTATTGTTGCCCCTGGATATAGAAAATCAGGACTTGCTAAACGCATAAAACGTAAGGCTTTTGAACTCTCGAGGAACAAATATCCCGAAGCTAAGCTCTTTGGTATAACTACCAGTTTGGCTGTAATGAAAATCAATTCGGAATTGGGGTATAAGCCTGTGACTTTTTCAGAACTTACAACCGACGATGAATTTTGGAGCGGATGCAGTAGTTGTCCAAATTTTGACGTACTCACTAGAACGGAACGTAAGATTTGCTTGTGTACAGGTATGCTATTCGATCCTGAAAAAGAGGGAGATATACAAAAAGTAAAGCGTCCTGATCCCAAGTCACGCTGGCAGAAATTTTTAGAGCACCTGGCAAAGAGGAGCAATAATAAACTGCTTAATAAAATTAAGGAAAATCTTAAATTTAAGAGTCCCGAAATTCCATGATTATGATATCCCAGGATAGTTCTAAAAATAAATTACCCTGTTGTGCAAATATTCCTATTAACAATATCCCATGAGTAGACCCAAAGTAGTATTGGCTTTTAGCGGAGGATTGGATACCTCATATTGCGTTAAATACCTGACAGATGACAGAAATATGGAAGTATATTCCGCTATTGTCAATACAGGTGGATTTACCGAAAAAGAGCTAGCGCAAATTTCAATCAAAGCCTATGACCTGGGGGTAAAAAAACATATTTCCTTAGATGAAGTATCAAATTTTTACAATAGATGCATTAGGTATCTCATTTACGGCAATATCCTGAAAAATAATACTTATCCTCTTTCCGTAAGTGCCGAAAGAGTCTTTCAGGCAGTAGCTATCGCCAGATATGCCAGGGATATAGGAGCAAAATATATTGCCCATGGAAGTACGGGAGCTGGAAATGACCAAGTGCGATTTGATTTAATATTCCACGTGTTAGTTCCTGATGTAGAAATTATTACTCCCATCCGTGATCAGCAATTATCAAGAGAAGAGGAGGTTGAATACCTTCGAAAAAAGGGAGTTACATATAATTGGGAACAAGCTCAATATTCAATCAATCAAGGACTTTGGGGGACAAGTGTAGGAGGTAAAGAAACTCTTAACTCATGGGATGCACTTCCAGAAGATGCTTTTCCCTCTCCATTGACAAAACAAACCTCGGAAGAACTTACGCTCCATTTTGAACAAGGTGAGTGTATAGGAATAAATGATAATAAATATGAAGATCCTGTAGCAGCCATACATGCCTTGGAAGAGATAGCCAGTGCCTATGCAGTCGGTAGAGATATTCACGTAGGAGACACCATTATTGGAATAAAAGGGAGGGTAGGATTTGAAGCTGCTGCTCCTCTTATTTTAATTAAAGCACATCATCTCTTAGAAAAGCACATACTTACAAAATGGCAAATGTATTGGAAAGAACAGCTTGCTAATTGGTATGGAATGCTGCTTCACGAAGGTCAATATTTAGACCCTGTGATGAGAAACATAGAGACTTTCCTTGAGGATACCCAGGAACATGTTAGCGGTAAAGTTCGTCTCAAACTCAGTCCTTACATGTTTGAAGTCCTGGGTATAGCATCAAACCATGATCTTATGGCTTCTAAAATGGGTACTTATGGTGAAATGAATAGAGGATGGTCAGGAGAAGATGTCAAAGGATTTACCAAAATCCTGGCTAACGCAAGTAAAATCTATTTTGCCACTAATGAAAAAGGAGAGAAAGACTGGTTTAGGCATTAATTTTCTGTGAAAAATATACTTTTAGCTTATGACGCATGTAGGTATTATCGGTGGAGCCGGATATACTGCTGGAGAATTAATCCGGATCTTGATACATCATCCCGAAGTTGAAATTACTTTTGTACATAGTAGTAGTAATGCAGGTAGTCCCATTTCATCCATACATTCTGATTTGTTTGGAGAGACTGACATGGTTTTTTCTGAACGATATAATTTAGAGATCATAGATATCTTATTCTTATGCCAGGGACACGGTAATGCAAAGTTATTTTGGGAAGAGAATGAAATACCTACAAATCTTATCATTATTGACTTAAGTAGGGACTTTCGGCTCAAGGAAACAAATAATCTCTTTATTTATGGATTGCCAGAATTAAATCGAGATGTAATCCGTGAAAGCGATAAGATTGCAAATCCGGGCTGTTTTGCTACCTGTATCCAATTGGGATTGCTTCCATTTGCAAAGGCAGGGATTCTGCCGCCGGAGGTTCATATACATGCTACTACAGGTTCTACAGGTGCAGGTCAACAGCCTTCACCTACTACGCATTTTAGCTGGCGCAATAACAATCTGTCCATATACAAACCTTTTACCCATCAACATCTCAGCGAAATCCACCAAAGCGTACATCAACTTCAACCTACATATTCTGGAAACTTAAACTTCCTACCTTTTAGAGGTGATTTTTCCAGAGGTATCTACGCAAGCATTTATTTTGACACTGAATTAACTGAGCATGCGGCACGAGAACTCATGCGCAATTATTATGAGAGTCATCCCTTTGTCCATCTTACCTATGAGATGCCTCACCTTAAGCAAGTTGTGCAGACAAATAAGTGTGTGCTATATGCTGAAAAGTTTGAACATAAATTATTGATTGTAAGTGCAATTGATAATTTACTGAAAGGTGCTTCCGGTCAGGCAGTACAAAATATGAATTTGGTCATGGGTTGGGAAGAAGAAGCAGGCTTAAAATTAAAGGCAGGAGCCTTTTAAGGACTTTTCCCTGGTAATTATTTTTTAGCAAAGGAAATGGGGAGTAAGATAGAAGTATTTGTGAATGGGTTTCCACGGCAAACGCACTAAAATCATTAACAGCTGCTAGTCAGTAGCTTAAGTTGATTCAATATATACATATTCTAATCGTAATTAACTAACAATGAATTATTTATAAAATTTGGTGTGTTTACCCTGATGGGTCTCCCTAATTCCTCATAGGATTTTGTATCTTATGGGATAAGAAAAAAATTTGTGGTCAAACAGAAAATAATCAGCCTTCTAAAAACGAACA
>CAZZEC010000098.1:0-22106 GCA_964652565.1 uncultured Bacteroidia bacterium | reverse complement strand
TAAGCATAGGTCAATGTTGTTATCATTATCTGATAAATCTGCCAGTTGAAATGGCGTTACAGACAAAGTATCCGTACCCTGGACCATAGTTACGTTAAAATCATTGAGCTCATCCTCTCCAAGTTCGTCTCCATTGACAGCTCTTACACCTCCAGACCATACTACTTTTACAACCATTTTTGTAGCTTCCTTAGGGCAGTCACATCCTCCCCCACTCTCCACATAGGGATAATCTTCCTCAAAGGTGAAATATTCTGCATAGCTCAAAATAGGTCCTTCTTCTAACGGAATCACCTCTTTACTTTGTCCCTTATAATTTACTCCTGTTCTAGTCATTAAGTCATCGACTACTTTAAAAAGAACCGGTGGATTATCTGGGTAATTACCATATTCTCCAATGAGTAGCAGGGTTCTAAGTTCAAACTCTTCTTCGGCAGGCAATAATGTTACAGCTTCTATCTGAAATACTTCTCCGTTTTTGGTAGTGACTTCAAAGTCAGAAGCATCTATGGTACTGGGATCAAGTTCATGAGAAAATACAACAGGCATGCCATCCTGACCTGGTGCATTTTCATATAATACCCTTGATAGCCGATTTAACGCGTTGTCTAAACCAAAAAAGACAGTCAGTATTTTTACTTCTCGGGTTTTATCAATCTCAGGTATCGAATTTGATAATCGGACTTCACGATCACGATTATATTGGTAACTTTGAAGATTTTCACATCCGCTAATGATTCCAATGATAAAAAAGGAAATCATGACCAATCGAAGTAAATGTACGTTTAATGGTAATTTCATCTTATTGTGAGTTAATAATGTTTCAACATCTCTGTTAGGGTCAGGGCAAACACACTAAAATCATTAACAGCTGCTAGTCAGTAGCTTAAGCTGATTCAATATATACATATGTTAATCATAATTAATTAACAATGAATTATTTATAAAATTTGGTGCGTTTGCCCTCTGTTAGGGTTTATGTTAGTTAAAGCTGTCTTATAAGCTCTATGCTGTTTTTCATGTTATCTATGAATTTGTATTCATGTACTACTCAAAAGACAAATTTAGTACTAAAAACATAATAATTATATTAATTTAGTATTAAAATACTATTTTTCAATATGAAATTGAAAGAAAAGATTCTTGCTAAAGCGGTTGATTTGTTTAATGAAAGGGGAATATCCTCCACATCACCCAATCAGATCGCAGCTGAATTGGATATTAGTCCAGGTAACTTGACGTATCATTTTAGGACTAAATCAGCTTTGATAAAAGAAGTGTATGAGAAAATGCATGCGGAATCGAAAGATTTTATCAAACTGGAAGGCTACTTGACCCTAGATGATTTCAGGAAGAAAATGTGCACTTTCCAGGATTTTATGAAAAAACATAGTTTCTTCTTCCAAGATTTATTTTTTATCCTTCACAATTATCCCGAGGTGGGTAAATTATACGAGGCAAGCAACTTGATGCGCTTAAAACAAGGAAGATCGCTTTTTGAATATTATGTAGAAACAGGGCGAATGATTCCTGAAAGCAAAGGAATCAATTACGATTTTTTGACCCATAATGTATGGATGGTGGGTGCATTTTGGAGTTTACAAAGTAAGATTTTTAGCTCTGGTGTTATATTTGATAAGCCTATGGATATGGTGGATATGACTTGGTATATGATTTTTCCTTATTTGACTCAGAAGGGAAAGGAGGAATACGATCAGATCAATGAATTTTTGAATAAATAATAACATAGTAGAAAGGAATTATGCCCAAAAAAGCCCCTAATCTGGGAGCCTCTCGTGGAATAGATAGGCTCTGCAATAGTTCCAGTGACATACTCATCGACTTCAGGCTTATTATCCCACCCACAATGTTAACATGCCATCTAGTCTTGTCTAGGCTATTTTATTTGGTTCAATATACTCAATCTATCCTCTATCCAATCGCTTCAAAGCTACTTTAATGGACGATTAATTGTCAATCTAATACCCAAAACCAAGGAATGTGTTATTGTCAGTAAGGCCAACTCCTCCAAGCTTAAAACGTGGTTGAACGATGCTCCCAAAACTGACATCAAATACCTTCAAGGTTTGAGCTTGTAGGGTGTTGATCTCAATGCTAAAAAAAAAGATAATAACAAAAACCTAAATAAGTTACATGCTAACGATTACTCTTTGCAAAAGAGGCTCGAACCACAAAACCTTTATTGGTACCACCAATAGCAATGACAGAGTCCTTCCGTTCAATTTTAATCATGTGATCTAGCCAATCGCCTTCTGCACCAGTAGGTACTTTCCCAGTATTGTTCCAGGTTTGGCCACCATCAGTAGAAAGATAAACATTCTTTTGGTCTGTATAAGTTGAATAAATTATGGTATTGTTGCCAAGATAGACGAAGTCATCTGCACCACCATTAAGTGTAGCTGTCATTTTTGTATCGTTGTGTTTCAAGTGATTCCCTAAATAAACATGGCCAGATTCTGCGCCTTGGATATAAATCGAATCGCCTAAATATTCTGTAGCGTACAGTGGCATGGAATCTAATTCTGCCAATCTATGCCAGGAAATACCATCATCTGCTGATTTGAAGACGTGTCCCTCCCACCCATTTACGATTAAATCAACGCCCACCCCATTGAATCGATATATAGGCTTATCAGATATAGGTCCTATTTCTTGGAAGCTTTTACCATCATCTGTGCTTCTGTAGACATAACTCCCAGTTGTTGCCAATACTGTCTCTTTGTCCGTTACCCACAACCCATAAGAGTATGCCCAGTCGCCAAGCTGTGAGGACAATTGTTTGACTCGTTGCCAAGAATTTCCATAGTCAGTAGATCGCCAAAACTCTGCGTTGGTGGTTAGCATATAAACAAGTCCATTTTTTCCATTTGCCAAGCAGGTAATACTATTTTCCCCAATTGCGTCTGGATTACTGGTTATATCCCCAAGGTTTTTCCAGGTAAGCCCATAGTCTTCACTTTTGAAAAGTATACCAGGATTGGGTGCTCTGGTGCCCATTAAGACTTGTCCATTACCAAGATCGACAACAGCATCAAAACGGCCGCCAGCAATAAGTTCCTTCACTTCCCACTGCAGTTGCCCCATACATGTACCGATTAAACAAAGTTGGAAGGCAAACACTAAGACAAATATCAAGATTAATTCCTTCATAAAAATATTGGTTAAGTAGTGCGACAATATTAGTTAATACTTTCAGATAGAAATTTGGGTGTACTCGACCGGATAGAACAGATGGTTCATTATCCGGTCCTATTCCTGGTTTAACTCCTTCGGAGTTTCAAAAACCCTGAAAGGGTTAAACCAAGAATAGCCGTAGTATTCCACCCAGCACCCATCCTGGAGGGATTGAACACATTGAATAAGGGCATATGTAAATATGTCCTTCCACTTAATATATAATGGCTTGAAGCATAATAGATGAACATATGGATAGCTATATAGAACTTTCTTTTATCAACAATAAATCCAATTGTGTTGTACTTGGAAATGGCATAAGCAAATACTCAATAGATTATTAGAATTATGTTAAATCTATCTCTACATTTTCAGTCTCTGACATAGAAGTACCAACAAAAAGCTGTTGAAAAAACATAGATGCAAATTGATCCATTAGCTACCAGATCCAGTATGAAGAACTGATGTCGATTTATTTAGCATCAAGAAGCTTTACTATATAAGGCGTCTCTGCCTGCATAAGCTCCTTGAAGATGGCGTTCACTTTTCAAAAGATATGCTGAACGGCCATGAAGGATTCGTTCATTGTCGTAAATGATTGCTTCTCCCAGCTCCAATTTAAATCTATATTGGTAATCTGGATTGTGCAATTGGTTTTCCAGGTATTGATAAGCTTCATAGTAAGGAAGCATAAGTTCTTCTGGCAAATGAAAAGGATGGCTGGTGTAATACAGTACTAAAATCGTGAATCCGATGAGGATATGTTGCTTTCCACAATATCCTGGAATAGGGCTTGGGAGCAAATGAACTTTTCAAAAAATCAAATGGATAGTCAGACGTTTCCCCTTCCCAGTATAACCTTAATATTTCATCAGTCCAATCTACCTTTTGCGGTTTTATAGGAAGGTTCACTGAACGGGACTCGGTGAGTTTTTGACCATTCTCATGTCTTCTTTCTGGAGCATTGTCATATAACCAGAAATTAGTCGATACTTCCTTATCCCAGTGAAGGGTAAGGTAGTTTTCTTTAAGTGTAACGTGCATATAACTATGAAATTCGTTTTTTCTTTCCTAAAAACCTACCTCTATTTCGAATTGTCTTTTTTTCTCAAAAATCGATCCTCCCCAATGTTTTGGAGTAACAAATAAAATGGAATATCACTAAATGTTTAAGTAGTAGAGATAGGTAAAGTTACAGATTGTAATGTGGTTTCATAGAATATATATGGGTATACCCCATAAATAATTCCTCAATACAAAAGGAGATCAAATTTTAGTACAACCAGAAATAACAGGTAGACATGTTAGCTGTCAGTTATAGAAAGATATTCAAAAATGCTGAAAATAGAAGGAATTATTGTTAGAGTCAATCCATTTTATATACGATAAATGTACACCAACTTCTTACATTATCTTGAGAAAGTGTTGCAAAAACAAAAGTAAACTAGCCCTTTCAGTTAGCTGTCCAAACACGTATATAACAATCCTCTAATATGCTTCAAATAAAGAAAACATACTCCTAACAAGTTAACATTTACGACATTTACTGATCTAATAACAACGGTAAAATTCATAAAAGGTTCACATTTGACTCAAATGAGAATATTAATTTAAGAAGGTAAATAAATCAGTGTAAGATAATTTTATATTTATAAAAATATACATTTTCACATTTTTTTGTTAACCCAATGCGTCCTCTATCATCATTGCGCCACAAAAACCTTATTATTCATATAAACCCAATTATCATTTTACTATGCAAACCTATGTACGAATGCAGAATGTCTTATTTAGGCAACTGTTATTATGTTTTACTTTGAGCATCCTTTCATCGACGATTCTCTTTGCCCAACAAGTAACGGGTACAGTGAAGGATGTTAATGGAAATGTATTACCTGGAGTAAATGTATTGATCAAAGGCACTGCCAGCGGAGCACTAACTGACTCTGATGGTAAGTACGATCTTACTGTAAGTATTGATGATGCTATTTTAGCTTTTTCATTTATTGGATTTGAAACGCAAGAAGTTCCTGTTAACGGTCAAAGCGAAATCAATATCACATTGGTTGAGCAAGATGTTGCCATGGATGAGGTAGTGATTACTGCCTTAGGGATTGAAAGAGATAAACTTGCATTAGGGTATGCAATTCAAGAAGTAGAGGGAGAAGCATTAGGAGATGTTCGTGAGAGCAATTTTGTCAATCTATTAGCGGGAAAAGTAGCTGGGGTAAACATTGCGCAAGGAGGAACGGGTATGACAGGTTCTGCTTACATTACTATTAGAGGACAATCTTCTTTGAGAAATAACGCGCCTTTAATGGTTGTAGACGGTACTCCTGTAAGCAGTAATTTTGATGGAAACGGATCTGATGGATACGCACAGCAAGATCTACCTGTAGATTTTGGAAATGGAACGGCTGATATTAACCCAGATGATATCGAATCTATTACAATTTTGAAAGGTGCAAGTGCTGCAGCACTATATGGTTCTAGAGCAGCAAACGGAGTATTGTTAATCACTACTAAATCTGGAAAAGGTTCTAAAGGGATTGGTGTTTCTGTCAACTCTTCATTTACTATGGATGATATATTAAGGTTGCCAGATTTCCAATACACATTTGGAGCTGGGGTAGGTACAGCTGACTACTATGCCTATGTAGATGAAGCGCTAGAGTATGGAGGAAGACCTGCAACTAGTAATTCAGGGCAAAGTAGAGGACCAAGACTAGATCAAGGCCAAAGTTATGTGCAATATGGATCACCTTTAGATGAAAATGGCAATAGAATACCTATTCCATGGGTAACTCCTGAGGAAACAATTGAAGACTATTTCGAAGTTGGAAAAACTTATTCTAACAATATCTCTATTTCTGGTTCTAATGACATGGGAAATTTCCGTCTTTCATATACCAACCTAAGTAAGACGGGAATATTACCTAATACCGATCTTAGTCGTAATACGGTTTCTGTTTCTGGGGCAATTACCCCTAACGATAAACTTACTGTCCAAACCAATATTAACTATGTTTTGAGTGAAAGTGACAATATTCAGACTCCTGGATATGGTTCATCGGCTGTTATGTATTCCTTTATATGGTGGGAACCTAATGCTCCTATTAGCTGGTTTAGAGATTATTGGGAAGAGGGACAAGAAGATATAGAGCAGGCCTATATGTATGGATGGGCAGATAACCCTTATATGGTTGCATATGAACATATCAATGCATTCGAAAAGAACAGAATTTTTGGAAATATATCTGCATCTTATCAAATAACCGATAGATTGAGCTTAATGCTGAGAAGTGGATTAGACTATTATGGAGATAAAAGAACCTTCCAGCGTCCTTGGTCTACAGTCTACTACCCAAGAGGAAGATATCGTGAGCAGGATATTTTCTTCACAGAAAGAAACTCTGACTTCTTGATAAAATACGAACAACCTATCGGTGAAGACTTTCAGGTTAACGCATCATTTGGCGGTAACTTAATGGTTCAAAAAGGAGATCAGCTAACAGTTACAGCTAATGAGCTTGCTGTACCAGGCGTATATGATTTAGGAAATGCTGCTGGAGCCACAATCGTAAGACCTTTTGAAAGCGAAAAGAGAATTCAAAGTTTATATGGATTGGCAGAGATATCATTTAGAAATTCGATCTTTTTAGATGTAACGGGTAGAAATGACTGGTCTTCTACATTGGGACTTAACAATACTTCTTATTTCTATCCTTCAGTCTCTCTAAGTGCCATTATCGATAGACTTGTCGACTTACCAAAAGTAATTTCTTTTGCCAAGGTGAGAGCAAACTGGGGACAAACGGGTAATGATGCCGATCCATTCCTTACAAAGAGAGCATACAATTATGGAATATTATCTGGATCTGTAACCAACCAAAGATTGTTGACTAACTCTAATCTTGTCAATGAGTTAAGTGAATCTTTTGAAGTAGGTGCTGATATCAGATTCTTCAATAACAGATTAGGACTGGATGTTACCTATTACAAAATCAATGCTACCAATCAGATCCTTCCAATTGCTACTACGATTACAGCTGGGGTAGATGCAAGATGGGAAAATGCTGGAGAATTACAGAATGAAGGAGTAGAGGTATTAGTTAATGCAGTACCTATAAACTTGAGCAATGGTTTCCGCTGGGAAGTAGACGTAAACTTTACTGCTAATGAAAATAAAGTAATTAGCCTAGTAGATGGTACTGACATCCTAGAGTTGGGACAATGTCCTTATGGAGCTTGTCAGGTAATTGCAAGAGTGGGAGGAAACGTTGGAGAATTGTATGGAGTAGGATGGAAAAGAGTAGAAGGAGGGGAATTTGATGGACAAATCATCCATAATGAAAATGGTATCAGAATCAAAGATACAGAGGTAAAATCCTGGGGTGATTACAATCCAGATTGGACAGGGGGCATCTACAACAACTTTTATTACAAAGGTTTCCACTTTGGATTTTTAGTTGATCATCGTCAGGGAGGAAAACTTTACAGTTATACCTATGCGACGGGTGATGCTTCCGGAGTATTGGATCATGTTCTTTTTGCTTATGATGAAGACTATGTGAGTCCTGGTGTAATTGAAAATCCAGATGGAACCTACAGACCCAATGATGTACCTATCGGACAATCAAGAGCTTCTACATTCTTCCGCAGTAATCGCGACAATGTAGAAAACAACACGTTTGAAAATACCTTTACTAAACTTCGTGAGGTAAGATTGGGATACACATTCCCCACTAAGGTTACTAGCAAGTTAGGAATCCAAAAACTAAGTCTTTCACTAATTGGTAGAAATCTTCTCCTGTGGACAGATATCCCTCATATTGATCCAGAAGCAGTTACAGTTAACGGTGCAAATTCTGGTGGCGTAAACTTAGGCGGAGTTTTACCTGGGGTAGAAGTGAGTCAAATACCCAGTACAAGAAGCTACGGTATTAACTTAAACTTACAATTCTAAAATATCAAAAATAACAATTTACATAAAATGAAAAATATATTTTTTATTGCTTTGTTATCTACAGCAGTGTTATTTACTGCTTGTACGGATGACTTTGAAGAAATCAATACAAACAATGGTCTACCTGTAGAAATCAATCCAGGTGCATTATTGCTTAATGTAGGATTTAATATTGCTGGTGAAATGCACATTCACGATTGGGGACAAGGTATTATCATTAATCATTATAACGAGAGTATTCAAGGAAGTGAGACCGCACGTTACTTATGGGATGGGGGAACAGGAACGGGACTTTGGAATGATTCCTATAGAATTTTGACAGATATAGTAGACATGTACAATCTGTCTATAGAGATTCAGAACCCAAATTACCAAGCAATTGCGTTAATCTACAGAACTTATTTATTTTCTATTCTTACTAATAGCTTCGGTGATATTCCTTTTTCTCAAGCAATCGGTGCTTTGGATGAGGACAAAGATTTTACCAAGTTCTTCCCTGCGTATGACGAACAGAGCAATATCTATCCTCAACTGATTTCTGACCTGGAGACTGCGAATAGTCTATTGGATGAAAGTATCGGATTGATTAATGGAGGGGATGTATTATTTAATGGAGATATTCTCAAATGGAAAAAGTTTGCCAATTCATTGAGACTTAGATTATTGACTAATATCTCCAATACCTCATTTGATGTGAGATCTCAAATGCAAGCTATCGTTAATAATCCCACTATGTATCCAATTATCTCAAGTAATGAAGATAATGCTATCTATTTATTTGGTGGTACAAATCCTGACGTAAATCAAATTGATGGTTATCGCGATTGGGACTTTAACTCTAGAAAACCTTCTGCTTTTTTCTTGGATACGTTATTGGAGAGCTTCAACGACCCACGTATTCCTATCTGGTTCCAACCTACTCCAGCAACAGTAAATGCTGATGTGAAATTATACAATGGACTCCCTCATGGACTATTCGAAGAAGAAGCGACCTTGTTTGCGGAGAGTAATCTATCGAGAATGAATGAAGATTACTTCAGACAAAAAACTACACCATGTATTTTCATGACATTTGCAGAAGTACAATTCATTCTTGCTGAAGCAGCGCATAGAGGATGGATTACGATTGACGAGAGTGCTCAAAATTTATATGAAAGTGGTATCCTTGCTTCTATGGAGCATTGGGGTGCAGATGCGACTGGATACCTTGAGCAAGAGAGTGTTGCATTTGAGGATGATATCAATCAAATCCTACTTCACAAGTACATTGCTTTGTATTTTACTGTAGGTATGGAAGGATGGACGCAATATCGCAGAACAGGTCAGCCTGAATTTCCAATCGGGGCTGGAAATCAAAACAGTGGACGTATTGCCAACCGCTTTTTATATCCCAATTTCGAGCAAACGTTGAATGGAAATAACTACCAAGCTGCTGTTAATAGAATTGGAGGCGATGATATCAATGTCAAGCACTGGTGGCAAAATTAATTTAATATTATAGATAATTCACTATCTATAATACTCTATGTCCCGAAAGTTGCATCTAGTTATGAGGTGTTCTTTCGGGACACTTTCTATAGTAATTCCAACACACTACCTAACATGAAATACTTATCAAAATTCAACGCCATATTAGTCATTGTGATATATTTATCTTATTCCTGTACTCGGAAGGTAGATGACCAAGCATTTATTATCAATGCCCCTGCGACTACGCAATACACGCAAATAGATGAACATGGAACAACTGTCATTCCCAATGGGAGATTCATTACTCCTATTGGTAAAACACTCAAAGTGGCGCCACACCCTTTTGGGCTCACAGTAAGTCCGGATGGATCTACCATAGTTACTGCTAATTCAGGATTTACTCCATTTTCAATTTCAATCATTGAGGAAATTTTAACTGAAGATCCTGCTGTTTCACAACTTCCTGATGGAGAACGATCTGAGGAAGAGTATCGGACTACATCCATTCCAGGATGTATTTCCTGCGGAGAAATTGTGAGTGACGGAAACTTTACTAGCCAAAGTTCCTATGAGTATGGAGCTGCGATCAATCAAACCCTAAACGAGGATTATTTTCCTTCGATTTTTATGGGACTTGCCATTGCCCCAGACAACAACTTGCTATATGTATCGGGGGGAGAAGAGAATAAGATCTTTAAAGTAGAGTTGGATACTCGTACAATCATCGGCAGTATCGATTGTAATAAGACTTCCGAAAATTCTCTTGAGGATTATTCTCATGGATTTGTTGGAGAGATTGTATTAAGCGAAGATGGAAAGACCTTATATGGAGTGGATCAGCGAAATTTTAGGGTATTTATCATTGATGTTGAAACCGAAAGAATACTTCATAATATTTCTGTAGGAAGATATCCCTTCTCGCTGTGTCTAACTCCAGATGAAGATGCAATTTTTGTCGCAAATGTGGGTGCTTTCGAGTACAAAAACATTACTTCATTGGATGAAGAAAATATGTGGGAGTCAGCGTTAGATTTTCCGGTATATAAGTATATGTCCAAGGAAATGATCGAAGGGATAGATACGGATACGCTTAAAGTTCCACCTTTGGGAGATCCCAATGTGCCTGAGTCTTTTTCTGTATGGAAAATTGACTTAACTGACGAAAAACCAGCAGTTACTGCAAAAATCAAAACAGGTATCCTTGTCGGAGAATTGGTGGATGAAATACCCGCTGTTGGAGGTTCTAGCCCTAATTCAGTGGCTGCAACTGATCAGTATATATTCGTGAGTAACGGACACAACGACTGTATCTCTGTCATTGACCTAGATAAGGATACGGTTGTACAAAATATCTATTTACAACCTGATGAAAGATTGGGTAACCTCAGAGGAATTATCCCTTTTGGATTGACTGTATCTTCTGACTACCAGCGTTTATATGTTACAGAATCCGGAATTAATGCTGTTGCAGTGATTAATATTCCGACATTAAGCGTTATTGGACATATACCAACTGGCTGGTTTCCTGCCAAAGTGAAGCTTACTAATAATGATAAAACCCTTGTAGTTAGTAATGCTAAAGGATATGGTAGTGGTCCCAATGGAGGAAAAGATGTTGACGTTGAGGGGATCATGAGCTATATAGGATTTTTGGTCAATGGAACGGTTTCTATCATAGATGTGCCCACAGACGATGAATTACCTGCACTCACTCAAAAAGTAATTGACAATAATTTCCGAATAGAAGAAGTAACAGAAGAAATGATTGCACAAAGAGGAGATAATCCGATACCTCTCTATCCTGGACAGAAAGAATCTCCGATAAAGCATTTTGTTTACATTATAAAAGAAAATCGTACCTACGACCAGGTATTTGGGCAATTGGGAAGAGGAGACTCTACGCTTACTGAATATGGATATAGAGCTAATATCGGAAATAAAGATGGTACCAAATTAGTAGAGAATGTAGATGTGATGCCTAATCACCTTAAACTCGCTCGAGAATATTCTATATCTGATAATTTTTACTGTGATGGAGATCAATCTTTGGATGGCCACTGGTGGTTAGTCAATGCTTATCCCAATGATTGGATTGAAACGGAAGTAGTAATAGAGTATGGAGGAGGAAAATCGAGAATACCTGATTCTAAAGCTCCTGGCGAACTTGCTTATGACTACGGGTTTTCGCAATTACCTGAAGATTACAATGAAGCGGGCTCTATGTGGGAACATTTGGATCGGTATGATAAAAGCTTCTATAATTTTGGGTTAGATATGTGGTTTTCAGGACTCTATAATGACCCTCATGAAACAGGAGAATTTTATCCTGCCGTAAAAACAATTTCAAATTTTCCCATATCAGAAGTTCTTTTTAATAATACTTCTCGTCGATTTCCTTCCTATAATATGGGGATTCCTGAACAATATAGAGCGGATATATTCATAGAGGAATTTTCGGAGAGATGGCTATCCGAAGACGGAACATCTCCTAAAGGAGAAATGCCATCGGTAATTACTATTTATTATGGTGCAGACCATGGTGCAGATGAGCGTCCCGAAGATGGATATCCTTTCTGGGCAAGCTATTTAGCGGATAATGACCTGGCGCTTGGAAGAACAGTAGAGTTTCTTTCTAACACTCCTTATTGGAAAAATATGGCTATCATAGTTACTGAGGATGATGCTCAAGATGGGAGAGATCATATCGATGCTCATAGAAGTATAATGATGATAATATCTCCCTATGCCAAGAAAAACTATATCAGTAATGTTCACTACAGTTTTGGAAGCACCTTTAAGACAATCTGGAATACCTTAGGTTTGCCTTGTCTCAATCAATACGATGTTTCTGCCAATGATTTTTCAGATATGTTTACTAACACACCAGACTTTAGTCCCTATACAGCAATTCCGGTAGACAATCGCATTTTTGATCCAGAACAAATTCTAACGCCTGAAGATGAAGGGTTTAATTGGCAGGCTGTTGAAGAATCACCTGCGCTAGATAACCTTCAGGATTTTCTTAAAAGCCACAGTAAAAACTAATTCCACAATCAATTTTACCTATAGTATGAAAACTTTTCATAAAATTCTATCAATACTCCTGCTAGTATGCTTATCAAGCTGTAATTTCAACTCTGAGCAGTCTGATAAGTACATCATAAGTGCTCCTGCAGCAAATGAATTTACAGCAATAAACAAGGATGGTAAGACTGTAATCCCTAATGGAAGATTTATCACTCCCATGGGGAAGACGCTGGATGTAGCACCTCATCCCTTTGGTCTATGTATAAGTCCAGATGGAAATATGGCTATCACAGCCAATTCCGGTACTTCTCCCTTTTCAATTTCTATTATCAACGATATCAATTCTCAAAATCCATATATTACTCAAATTCCTGAGGGATACCAGACGGATGATGAACTCTTTCCATCTATATTCATGGGATTGGCTGTGGCTCCAGATAACAAACTGCTTTATATATCTGGTGGGGAAACCAATGTCATCTACAAATTTGATCTGCATGAGAGGAAAATTGTAGGTTCAATAAACTGTAATCAGAAAGTCTATCCTCAGGATCCTAGAGATTTTTCGCAGGGATTTATCGGGGAGATTATCCTAAATAAGAAGGGGACAATGCTTTATGGTGTTGATCAAAGAAACTATCGCTTGTTTATCATTGACCTTGAAACTGAACGCATTGTAGAAAATATTCAAGTAGGGAGATTCCCATTTGCACTTACACTGACACCTAATGAAGAGGCTATCTATGTAGCAAATGTAGGAGCTTTTGAATACAAAAAGATCACTTCGGTCAATGAAGATAGCCTTTGGGAGACTGGATTAGATTTTCCTGTATATACCTACCTTTCTAAAGAAATGATCGAAGGGATTGATACCGATACCCTTAAAGTTCCCCCACTTGGAGATCCTAATAGTCCTGAATCATTTTCAGTGTGGAAAATAGACTTGTCAAGCTCTCTCCCCTCAGTCACTGCAAAAATCAAAACGGGTATTCTAGTTGGCGAAAAAGTCGGAGATATCCCTGCGTTCGGAGGATCAAGTCCCAATTCTGTTGCAGTAACAGATGAGTATGTCTTTGTCAGTAATGGCCATAATGACTGTATTTCGGTGATCGATATTGAGTCAGATTCAGTTATTGAAAATATATACCTACAACCTGATACAAGGCTAGGCAATATGCGGGGAATCATCCCATTTGGGTTAACTGTTTCTAGTGATCAAAACCGACTCTATGTTGCTGAAGCTGGTATTAATGCAGTAGCAATCATTGATATCCCTACTATGAACGTGTTGGGGCATATTCCTACAGGATGGTTTCCTGCTAAAGTAAAGTTGATCAATGATGATAAAACATTGGTAGTTAGTAATGCTAAAGGGTATGGTAGTGGTCCTAATGGAGGGAAAGGGATTGAGTTAAAAGGGAGACAAAGTTATATAGGTACCTTGATGAAAGGCTCTGTGTCCCTTATCGATATTCCAGCAGACGGTGAACTGACTTCATTAACTGAAAAAGTCGTTTCCAACAACTTCAGAATCGAATATGTGGATAATAAATTGCATAAGAAATCCGCACAAACACCAATTCCTCTATATCCTGGAGAAAAAGAATCCCCAATCAAATACTTTGTCTACATCGTTAAAGAAAATCGTACTTATGATCAAGTATTTGGTCAATTAGGTCCTCATGGAGATTCTTCAATTACAGATTATGGATATAGGGCTACCGTTTCCAATGTTGATAGTACTTCTATATTGGAGAATGTAGATGTCATGGTTAATCATCTGAAATTAGCTAAAGAGTTTGCGATCTCAGATAACTTTTATTGTGATGGAGATCATTCCGTAGATGGACATTGGTGGTTGGTCAATGCATATCCTAATGATTGGATTGAAACAGAGGTACCTATACAGTATGGAGGAGGGAAATCTCAGCTTAAAGATTCAGATGCACCAGGGAATCTAGGTATTAATGCAAGTTGTTCACAAATTCCGGAAGACTACAATGAAGCAGGATCTATGTGGGAACATTTGGCAAGACATGATATACCCTTTTTTAATTTTGGGATCGGAACCATGTTTTCTCCAAGTATCACTGAAAATCCGGACCGTACCAAAGATAAAAATGTAGGATACAAGAATGTATATAACTATCCCATCAGCGAACCTCTACTCAACAATACTTCGCGAAAATTTCCTACTTATAACACGGGAATACCCGAGCAATACCGAGTAGACGTGTTTATGGAAGAGTTCAACGAAAAATGGATGCCAAAGGATGGAGAAGCACCCAAAGAAGAATTACCCAGGGTTATGGTACTGTATTACGGTATGGATCATGGGGATAGAGAGCGACCAGAAGATGGGTATCCCTATAAAGCTAGCTATATGGTGGATAATGATTTGGCATTAGGGAGAACCGTCGAATTCTTATCGAGAACACCATACTGGAAGAATATGGCCATTATCGTAACAGAAGATGACTCTCAGGCAGGTCGAGACCATATCGATGCGCATAGGAGCATTTTCATGGTAATATCTCCTTATGCCAAGAAAAATTATATTGGTAATATTCATTATAGTTTTGGGAGCATCTTCAAAACGTTTTGGCACACCTTGGGGGTACCATGCCTCAACCAATATGATCTTTCTGCGAACGATTTATCAGACATGTTCACCACAGAACCAGACTTTAGTCCATACAATGCAGCACCAATAGACAGGAGGATATTTGATCCAGAGTTGGCATTGACTCCACTGGACGAGAATTTTAATTGGGACGCTGTCAGATCATCTGCTGAATTGGACAATGTGGAAGACTTTATTGAAACTCATAGCAATAACTAGAAATCCTACTTATTATTAAATCTTATCCTTATGAAACGTATTGTAATTATTGCTTTATTCTCCTTAATTCTTAAGTCTGTTGAAGCCCAAACAATATCCTTACCCAAAATGGAACCAGTGGAATTAAAGCCCAAACTTCAACTTTATCACCACGCTGGCCTTATTGGATTTTTATTACTATATGTTTTTTTCCCATCTTCAATGGTTTGGGCGCAGTTCATAGATAGATTTGAAGGCAATACACTGGATGCGGGTTGGGAAACCTCAACCGGTGATGGATACGTATTTTCTAGTATCTCATAGGCAGATAAGCATGGGGTTTTCAAGGTAGATGCTACCATGGATACCTTAAATATATGGTGGGCCATAATAAAGAGGCAAATTGATGGACTAGATATGCAAAAACTTGTTCTGCCTGAATATGAGTTAAGGGTGGAAGCCAAAATAAAGGTTAGTCATGCCCCTCGAAGGGTAAATCTGCATGTTAACCATTCCCGCACAACCGATTATCACTCGCACCTAGAGGAATATTATATTGGTGATACCTCTAACTGGCATGTCATTAGCATGTCAACCAAAGGCTTTGACGCCATATCGAGCGATAACGTAAATGTGCAACTGGCAATAATGGACTGGGGCCTTGAAAAATATGCGGTGAAGGTCGACTATATTATAGTAGATGTGGTCAAACCTTCAGAAACAGGACCTGATATAGGTAATCCCCTAGAATATCATCCCAAAATTCCCCCTCTTGAGCTATTCGGGAATCAAGTAGAGTTGAAAGGAGCGGTACTTGATTCAAGTTTTCCAGGATTAAATTTTAGCAATTGGAATGATGGCGTAAACCCAGTATCAGATAACTTGTTGTCTGTCGGCCAATCCAGGTTTTTAATTTTTAGGGGTGATTTTTCAAATCATAGTAGTACGAAGGCCAGAGGGTTGGGTGTTTTATCCATTCATTTGCATCATCTTGAGCGATCAATTGATTATAAAAAGGATTTTGGCCACCTTAGGCTAGTGGAAATCATTGGGGGTTGGTCGTGGAGCGGAAACTTTTCAGATGCTACCTTGACTCCTAGTTCAAGAAGGAAGTTTGCAAAAACCAGTGTGGAAATAGTCGCTAATCATGATCTTGATGGAGTTGATATAGACTGGGAATACCCGGGATTAATCGGAGACAACAATGTTTTCAGACCTGAAGACAAACAAAACTACACGCTTATGTTCAAAGAAATCCGAAAAGAGCTGGATGAGTTAACTAAACAAACAGGAAAATATTACGAATTAACAACGGCTGTTGGAGCTTTCTATAGTTACATCGAACATACAGAAATGGATAAGGCTGCAAAATACCTGGACTATGTAAACCTGATGACCTATGATTATTATACATCGGGAGACACGGCAGGTCATCATTCAAACCTATATCCACCAGAAGATTATGAAAAGGATGCATCAGCTGATAAATCGTTTAAAGAATTCCTTGAAGCTGGTGTACCTGCATAAAAAATTAGTGATGGGACTCCCTAAAGTTGTCGCAGTACTTGCTGGCTTTATCAATCATATATCCAATGAGCCTAAGATGCGTGTTTTCATCCCTTAAGTGCAGTATTCATCGGAACCTATCGATTGAAAGGAAAATTAAAAATATTTGTATAACCGTGCCACCTTTTGCTTTCTATTGCGACTATACAGTTGATTTGAATTAACTTCAGTACATATGAAACATCAGCTTACATCGCAAGAGCGAAAGAAGACTACATTCATGCGAGCCTACCAACCCTGTCATGAGGCCTTTATGAAATATTGCACGGCATTGGCCTATGGACAAATGGATGTAGATGACTTGGCACAGGACACTTTACTTGCTGCCTTTGAGCACTTTGATAATATCCGAAATAAGGATCAATTACTTCACTACCTCATAAAGACTGCTAAAAATAGAGCCATTAGTTTTTGGAGGAAAAATAAATACAAAACAGACTTAATCGATGTACATGCTGAACGTATGTATTCCAATAGCCTGAGTCCTGAAAAGTTATTGGATATTCAGGTAATATATCGCAGCTTGGACCAATTACCTTCCAAACAGCGAAATGCTGTAATTTTATTTGAAGTGATTGGTTTCAGTATCAAAGAAATTGCCCAGATGCAAAACAGTACTGAAACAGCCATCAAAAGTAGGATCAGTAGAGGAAGAAAAAAGCTGAGACGAATGCTGGAAGAGAAAGCCGTCGTCCCAGGACTTATTTTGCAACTGAATCTTCATAGTCAAGGCACGTCGATCAACGATACTAATTTACGAGAAATCCTAAGCGAATCGATTCGCCAAACGCTCCCCAATATTAGACTGGAAGATATTTCGGATCTCATCGATACTCATATACCTTCTCCTTTCCCTTCACCCTATGGGTTTCATCCCAGCAACCTCAGTAGCTTCATACTTGATATTACTGCTGTAGGGCTGACCTTGGGGGCTAGTATTTTTCTTTTGCTTTCTGAAACACATCGAGAACCTTTATTCCCTGAGCAAGGCAAATTATCCTCATCCTTCTCTATTCCAACCGTCGAAGCTAATATGCTTGAACAACATGAATTTCAACAAGAAGACTCTAAGATGAGTAGGACTCTCCGAAATAATACTGATTCATCAGCTAGAAAAGGAACTGAACAACAATCCTACGCTGAAACTATTTCCAACCCACAATCTCCTCCGCCTCCCAATATTATACCCAAACTTGCTTCATTTTCTTCATATGATCTTCAACAGCCACCTACTCCATCAGAACGCACTTCTCCTCTGGGTCATAGTACCCTGAAATCGTATGACTCAATCTCATCATTTACAAAAGTTTTCTCAACTAATCATTTGGAAGCGTCATCTCGCCCTTACTATGAGAAAGACTGTGTTATTCCTGTGAGGGTTCAAGGAAATGTAAAAGCCCTAAAAAATTCATTAAAGAAAATGCTGTTAAATGATCAGTTGTTTCTTGAAGCGCAGGATAGAAACCGCTTGACCTTTCGTCAAGGAATTATATGGATAAACGAGCAACCTATTCCCTCTGATCTACAAAAAGCTTATCAAGATGAATTGAGTAGATATAATATTTCTCCCTGTCCTACTCGCTTGATTGAAATTACCTCTGCGTATATCGCTATCGGAGATATCGTAGATCATTCATTTAAAGGAAGAGTTAATGGAAGTGTAGACCTGACAGACTTAAATAATATAAAGCTCCCACATCTGGAAAACTGACAGACCAAATATGCTTGAATTGATCCTTTATAAATAAGCAAAGAGATAATATTTTCCGATCAATTTGTAACCATGAGCCCTAAATGAACTCATGGTTATCTCGTATTCCATCATAATATCGTCGGGATATCCCCTATCATTTTCCATGTACCATTCGCATCCTGAACAAGTAGCATCAATGATACAAAAGTCATTTTTCCTTTGAAGGTAACTTTGGCTGTTGCAGATTTACCATTTAAAGTTATTTGCCCGATATCTACTTTACGTTTATCTCCTCCCCACTCTTTGGTACGTATTTTATTCAAATACATTTCCTTATCTACGATTATTACCCCATCACTTCCCATGAGCTGATTCATCACAACTCTATAGTTTCCGTCCAGGACTTCTTCCAGTTCTTGAACATCTTGCTTATCTGCTGCAGAGGCAAATTGTGTGATTGTCTCTTTGATTTGTTCTTCGTCGGTCGTCTGACTGTAACCTAGTACTCCCGCAAGAAATGCGATACTCATTAATAATAATACTTTCATGAAATCGATATTTAGAAGTTAAAATTTGATACGAGTAAGTGTGCGCATCATGGAATGATGCTGAAAATCATCTGCTCTACTGAAAGCCATGTGCATAGTATATGTCTGGCCCTCAGACAAGTCTTTGGTATATACACTTTGAGCATGGATGGGTACAGAAAACCTAAGAGAGGTCTTACCATCTTTTTCCTCACCATAAATATCCTCTACAAAAGCCTTGTCATTTAAGAAGGTCAATGGCCTGTAGTTGCCCAGAGAAATCGTGTAGTGTTCTACTACTTCTACGTTACCCTCTTTGACAGCTCCCATTATCCAATACGTCCCACTGAGTTCTTGCTTTTGATTGAACCCAATAGCCACCCAACCATTTGTGGGGGCATCCATTTCAAAAAAAATCCGATCGCCTTTATAGGTCCATGATACGTTCATCCCATTCTTGGAGACAAAAGCATCATTGTATATGTGTGGACTGGGACTTATGACTAATATGGAAAGTAATGCACAAGCTGAAAGATATAAGATTGCATTCATTAAATACATATGTGATATTTTTAATATATGAATTATTGATATATCATCTTTATGGGTAAAATTTTTTACTCAAAATTTTTCTTTATTTTCATTAACATGGATTTTAACATATGGAGTTCCTCTTTGGTAAATCCGCTAATGCTCTTTTCTCTATGTCGCTTTACCATAGGCATATGTTCTTTAATGAACGCTATCCCCTCTTGAGTGAGTATAATACTATATTGCCTCCTGTTATCCTCAAGGGGAGATCTATGGATAAATCCTTTCTTTTCCAGAAGATTCAAGGTGCGCGTGATGGAGGCATTATCTCTCAATGCGTGTTCAGCCAATTCCTTTTGGGAAAGGCCATCATAACGCTCGATGATCTTAAGTAGTACCCATTGATCTATGGTAATCCCTAATCCTTTCTCATCAAATTCTCGTTGAGAATACCTTTTAGCAGATTTTGAAGTCTGGTCAATGATAAACATGATTACCTCTTCTAATTCATCCATTGTTGATGTATCAACTATTGATGTATCAAATATCTGATTTCACTTTTGAAATTCCAAGAAAACCTTTACAAATGTTAATCTATGATAAAAACAGGGAAGAAAGGAGGTGTACCAGGGCTATGGGGTATTGTACCGTTAATCCCCCATCGATAATAAGGGTATGGTCTGAGGATAACCATATCACGGCATTGGCGGTTTCTTCTGCTTTTCCTATCCCAGAGGTACCCTCAGTAACTAATGCGACTTTGTGACTCATAGAAGTGTTGTTTTGTTATATAGCGCATCTACGTAAAATCATGAGACATCATGCTTACCACTGGGACACCTATATGCATCCACAATAACCCAAATCCAAAACGCAATACTCCATACTGCAGAAAAATCATGGGTAATTCTAGGAATCCAATAACTCCATATTGAGCTACCATCTTCCAGGGAGGGGGGCAATACAGGATGGGCTATGTATATCAGCGGGAGAATATTAATGTCTGAATTTGCAATGACAATCGCAGCAAATAAAATCATTATCCCTTTGTTACCCTCACCTTTATACATGTGTCCTAAACCCGGAATAAAAAGGGATAACAGGCTTGCAAATAGTGAGCTTCCTTTCATTTGAACCATTTTTAGTGTCCAGATATGAGAAAAATAGCCTATCAATATCAGCTGAGACAGGCTAAGTAAAAATGAAAAGAGATTCTACGTAACCAGGTGTGTTAGATCAATATCAGGAACCTATTATATCAACATCAGCTATATCAAAAATTGCAAGAAATGATTTCAGATTTTATGATACTCCTTAAGTGAGATAATCAGGGCAAGGGCACCAAATTTTATAAATAATTCATTGTTAGTTAATTATGTTTAACATATGTATATATTGAATCAACTTAAGCTACTGACTAGCAGCTGTTAATGATTTTAGTGCGTTTCCCTGTGAGACACTTAACGTCACTCCTTTTGGAACATTTTAATTGTATAATCCAACAACTCTATATTCCCAGCTTCTCCATGACCAGGAACTACATATTCTACCTCTGAAAATTCATCCTTAACTTTTCTTACTGTTCGAGACCATTCATTGACATTCCCATCTCCGGTAAATCCCTCTCCAGCTCCCAGAGATTTTACCAGACAGCCTCCAAACAGAACTTTTTCAGAAGGAATATAACTCACCACATTATCCCGTGTATGCCCTTCTCCTAAAAATTCGCTCACGACTTCTTCCCTACCAATCTGAAACAGGTTCTTTTTATCAAACCCATGCATCGGAATCGTTGCACTGTCCTTAGCAGCCAGATTTAAGGTCAAGGTATGAGCATATGAAGCAATTCCTGCATCGTGAAAGGCCTGCAAGCCTCCCAAACAGTCATCGTGAAAATGCCCAGGTACTACGGCTTTTATATTATACCCCAATGAATCCTGTACCCAGTCAATCAGTTCTTGAGATCCAGCGTTAGTTACAGGTGTATCAAATACAATAGCCTCTTTCCCATTTACATAAATCAATCCATTACAAGCTACTTTTCCAAAATCTTGCGTCTGCAGGTAAGAAATATGGATATAAGTATGTTCTGTTAAGGGTTGGATGTTCAGGATATTTGATTCGTAGCTGGAGGCTTGAACAGGTGCCTGTGTAGTTGTACAGGAGAAGCCAAGGAGTATCAGGTAAATTAGAAAGAGGTGCTTCATGAAAATTGTTGCTAATTATGAATCGAAATTATTTCTACCCTTTATGCGAATACGTATTTTCTCTCATGATCCAACAACCATTTCTTACGTTCCAAGCCCCCGG
>CAZZEC010000097.1:0-22257 GCA_964652565.1 uncultured Bacteroidia bacterium | reverse complement strand
GGTTCATTAAATGCAAGATCTCTTGCCCACAATATCGTATCGGGGTAAAGGTCTTCCAGTTTCATTCCAATGATCTCACTTCCAGGAGAACCATTTTCTACGTGATAGAGAAATTCTTTCCAATCGACATTGGCGACCTCTTCCTGGTCCATGTAGAAGCTCTGGACAGTTACCTGTCGGTTTCTATTATCTGCGCTATATTCAATATCTTTATCCGATCCGCCCATGAGGAAAGTACCACCTGTGATTAACACCATTCCAGGTACTTTTTGATAATTTTTGGGCTTTTTGGGCATGAATCCATTTTTCTTGGAATACTTCACCCCAGTTTTCTTACTGGTTTTACCTACGCGATTCAGCTTTCTTTTATTACTACAGCTCATAAGCATTCCGCAGATCGCTACAGCGGTAATGGCATAAATAAGGCTTTGTTTCTTCATACGATTAGTTCCTTTGAGAAATACTTGCGCATTTAGAAAACGCAAGTTTATAGTTGTAAAAAAACAAACACTAAAAAAGTAGAGGTATTCCTATATGATATATTTTTTTATGCCTTGTGCAAAATTAATAAAAAAACAATTACGATTCCAGGTATCCATATATAACTGTTCAATAGCACAAAGGGTTTTTAAGTATAACTTAGCAACTAAAATCTATCTACGATTTCTTTTTCAAATATCATGCTAAAACTTAGGGCATGGTAAATCTTTGGGAGTATTTCGACGACTTTTTCTTCTTTTTTCTATCTCAAATACCACAGATACCTCATGTGAACCCCCCGATACTCTCTGTCCTAAATTTGATACGGTAAAGTCATATGAGTAGCCAAAACGGAAATTTCCCGTTTGAATACCGATCAATCCAATCACAGCATCTTGATTTCTATACCAAACACCAAATACCATAGGTTCTACATTTACATACAGGCCAAGGTCCAATTGATTGAACTCACCTTGTAGTTTATATAAGACAGCAGGTGTTATACTCACATCACTACTACTTCTGTTTCTCCTGCTGGGTGTTAAAGGTATTTTTACTCCTGCTGTGGCAGTAACTTTCATCGGCAATCTTGCATCTATACCTGCTGATAGCGGGATGTCATAAAATCTTTCTACAGGTTGTGTAATATGATCTAACGTGACCCCGACGTAAGCAGCACGATTGAAGTAAGCCACTCCTGCGCCTACATCCGCCCTGATCTGGTTATTCAGACCTGCTGCTGCTCCTGGCTCTTGTGTGGGTTCGGTAAACCCCTGTGTCGGGTTAATCTGGTCGGGAAACCTCAGTTTGAAGAAATCCAGACTGGCTTGTTGTATACCTCCTCTCAGGCCAAAGCGCAATATGTGATCATCATTAATCTCTACTTGATAGGCATAGTTTAATGTAGCAACGAGCTTCCTCAAATTACCCTCTCCTGCTACATCTGAACTGAAAGAGACACCTAAACCATTAGAACTACCCAGAAACTCTACGGGAACATCATAGGAAAAGGCAAACTGCTTATAATGCCCTGCAATATTTACCCACTGACCTCTGTAATTCATGGCTACCCTATGTCCCAGTCCTGAACCTGTAAACGCGGGATTTAACAGCACCAGATTAGAGTAAAATTGGGAATACTGAGGGTCTTGTGCCTTGAGATCCAATACATTCCCCCATAACAAACAGCATGCTAATGTGCTCAACAAAAATTTTCTCATGAAATCTATTTTATTTTGGTAGCAGCTTTATTTGACATCAAAGTAACTCGAGTAATATCTACAAAACAAGGTAAATATTCATCCGAACATAACGAATACAATTTTTATGCCTAAAACCCAGTTAGTTCCTTTCTGTTGTAAGTTGCAGATATTTTTTTTGTGGAAGTAATATGTTTACTTGTAATTAATATCAGTCTCGAAATGTGAATTAAAGGGGAAATTAGGAAAGAATTAGTTAATAAAAATGAGTTCATAAAAATAAGTTTCTCAGAAAAAGTGCAACCTTTTGAATATAGTTGCACTCTTTGAGATTGGTAAATCCTATTTTGACAAAACCATCAAGTTTATAACAACCCAAAATGTTACCTATGTCTCTAAAAAATACTTTTTTTGTAATATGTTTGATATCCTACATATCAGCTATAAATGCTCAGGAATCTAATACCTGGTCGCTAAATCGATGTCTGGAATACGCAGAAGATAATAATCTTCAATTAAAACAATTTAGATTGAGATATAATACAAGTGAAATTGATCTGAAACAGGCCAAAGCTAATCGTCTTCCCAGTCTTGGAGCCAATGCAAGTTTAGGATTGAGATTTGGACTTTCTCTTAACCAGAGAACAAATACACTTGAAACCTTATCCAATACGTCACTTAATGTAGGAGCAGGGGGAAGTCTTCCCGTGTTTAATGGTTTACAACTCTCAAATAGCATTAAGCAAAGCCAGATGGACTTAGAAGCGGCAGGATTAGATATTTTTGACTCAAAGAATAGCTTGTACTTAGATATTGCGACGGCTTATCTAAATACCTTGCTTAATCAGGAATTATTAGAACAATCAAATATCCAAGTAGCATCAACCAGAGAGCAATTGGACCGGTCAAGAAGATTGGTAGAAGCAGGTACAGCGGCAAGAAATACAATTTTGGAGTTACAGGCACAACTTGCAACTGATGAGACAAATGTTGTGAATACAAGAAATCAATTAGAACTTTCGTATTTACAGTTGATTCAGTTATTGGATCTCGATCCAGGACAAAGCTTCAGTATTGACGAACCGAGTTTGAATGAAATTAGTGGGCCATTGCATCCCGCAGCCTCTCAAGGCATATATGAATACGCTGAATCCACTCAACCTAGCGTACAAGCAGCAGACCTGAGAATAAAAAGTGCTGAAAAGGGAATCGATATCGCCAGGGGGGCAATGTATCCATCTTTAAGTTTTAATTATAATGTTTCTACTGCTTATGTTAACAGAGAGTCAGTAGAAGATCAACCGTTTAGTAACCAGATTGATGATAACCTTGGATATGTATTTAGTTTAGGAATGAATATCCCTATTTTTAATCGTCGTCAAATACGAACTGGTATAGAAAGGTCTCAACTCAATCTGAAAGATGCAGAATTACAATCCAGAATTGTTAGACAGCAGCTTAGACAGGCCATAGAGCAATCCTATCTGGATGCAGTCAATTCATATAGTCAGTATCAACAGGTAATTCGTCAAATTGAAAGTTTACAACTTGCATTTGATAATGCCGAAAAACAATTTAACGTAGGAATGATAAACTCTGTTGACTATGTACTAGCGCAAAACAACCTCCAACGCGCAGAGTTAGATCGCATCAGATTAAAGTATCAGTACATATTTAGCGTGAAAGTGCTGGAATTTTATCAAGGCGAAGATCTTGGATTTTAATGAAGGGGAATTAACTTTGAAAATATCCAAAACTTAACTAAACCATGGCAAAGAAAAGATCTAATAAAACATTGTATTGGGTGATCGGTGGGTTACTCATAGTACTGATTGGATTAGTAGTTCTCAAGAGAATGGGGGTGATTGGCAAAGACAGTGCCCCCAAAGTTCAGGTGGCAGATGCTGAAATCCGAGACGTATATTCCCGGGTCACGGAATCGGGATCTATACAGCCTACTATAGATGTGCCCGTAGCTCCGGACGTATCAGGGGAAGTAGTATTTATTGCCATAAAAGAGGGAATGAGGGTCAAGAAAAATGACCTGCTATTAACCATTCGTCCCGATGATTACAAAGCGCTACTCGAACAGGCACAAGCGAGTCTCGCTCAGGCTAAAGCAGGACAGCTACAAGCTGAAGCTGCAGTAGAACAAGCAAGGGCCAATCTATTACAAGATTCCGTAAACTTCGTTCGAAATAAAGAACTGTTTGAAGATGAAGTTATTTCCAAACTGGACCTGGAAAACTTCGAACTTCAATACAATATTTCCAAGTCTCAATTTGAATCCTCCAAGTTGGAGGTTCAAGCTGCTTTTTATCGGGTACAGAATGCCGAGGCATCTGTAAAGCAAGCCAGGCAAACGTTGGACCGAACCAATATCTATGCTTCCATGGATGGTACTATTACCGAGTTGAATGTTGAAATTGGACAGCGTGTGGTGGGAACCAGCCAGATGGCGGGGACGGAAATACTAAAGATTGCAGATCTTTCTAGTATGGAGGTGGTAGTAGAAGTGAATGAAAATGATATCATTAACGTTAGTCTGGGAGATTCTGCCAAGATAGAGGTAGATGCTTTTCCAGAGCAAGTGTTTTTTGGAAAAGTAACTGAAATTGCCTATTCCGCTAATGTTGCAGAACTGGGCTCTACCGATCAGGTAACAAATTTTGAAGTAACAGTTATTATCTCTCCCGATTCTTATCAAAATGTTCCGCTAGGTAAAGATATACCTACACTAGAAGCAAGTCCCTTTCGCCCCGGCATGACGTCGTTAGTAGAAATTTATACGCAAAGCGTATCAGATGCGGTAGTCATTCCTATTTCTGCAGTAACTACTCGTTCCGCAGAAAATGATAGTACTTCTACAAGCAATGATGAACAACAAGAGGTAGTCTTTATTGTAAACGAGGATAACAAAGTCACACAGGCAGCAGTAGAACTCGGGATCAAAGACGACGATTTCTTCGTAGTGAGAGAAGGGGTAAACGAAGGTCAAAAAGTTGTAACGGGACCTTATACCTTTCTCAAAAATCGACTTGAAAATGATATGGAGGTAGAGCCAGAAGATAAAAACAAACGGAGAAGGAATCTACAAGCAAAAAAATAACAATTGTTTTAGAGAAATACTATATGTTAATATAAGGATTTCTTAAGTGTTGTTTTGTAAGGTGTCTGATTGAGAGGGATTTGTGATTGTTGTTTAAGAAGTGTATAACAAGGATGTAATAATTGAGTTGTAAAACTGTATCAGTTGCGGTTAATTCGCATTCATGGCTAAAAGAAGACATCGAGATAGTAACGCTGCCCCCACTGAGGATAAAAAAAAGGTTACCCGTCAGGGGATGAAAGAGATTTGGGGAATCTTTAGGTTTATCCTGCCCTATAAATGGAGCTTCATTTGGGGGATGATGTTTTTGGTATTATCTACTGGAACAACACTTACTTTGCCCTATTTCCTGGGATCACTCGTTGACAGTGCAGTACCGCGATCTGCAACGCAGTCTACATTGGAACAACTTACTGATCGACTGGATCAGGGAGAAAAGATCACTGCCTCAGACCTAAGGTCTTTGCAAGAGGCACAAACCGATGAAAATCAAAATTTTCAATTACAAATTGATTCTCTAATAGCAAAAATAGAGGTGGGAGAGGATATCTCACCTTCAGACCTATCATCATTACAGTCAAGTGAAGAGATACGACGTGAAAGAGCTATCTCGCAAATGTTAGAGTCCTCTCAAATCAATCAAATTGCACTCATCTTAGTGTTGATTCTGATACTTCAGTCTCTCTTTTCCTATTTGAGAATATATCTATTTGCCCGGGTGAGTGAAAGGGGGATGGCCGATATTAGACATGCTTTGTACGCCCGTATTATTACCTTACCGCTCATTTTCTTTGAGCAACGAAGAGTGGGGGAGTTGACAAGCCGATTATCTTCAGATGTTACCCAACTCCAGGATATGTTGTCATTTACCCTGGCCGAATTTTTCCGCCAAATACTTACCTTAATTATAGGTATTATCATACTTATCTTGCTGGTTTCGTCTGAACTGACGTTATTTATGCTGGCAACTTTTCCGTTCCTGGTTGTTGCAGCTATGGTTTTCGGGAGGTTTATTCGCAGACTATCTCGGAAAGCACAAGATGAACTTGCTACGGCTAATACCTTGGTAGAAGAGACTTTTCAAGCCATAACAGTAGTAAAATCCTTCACCAATGAATGGATAGAGACGAAGAAATATGAAACGGCTTTAAGTAGCGTAGTAAAAACAGCGTTGAAAGCTGCAACATTCCGAGGAGGATTTGTTTCTTTTATATTTATCGCACTTTTTGGAGGGGTTATTCTTGTCATATGGAAAGGAGCACATATGATACAGGCAGGAGAGATTCAGGTAGGTGAGCTTATTTCATTTATGATGTATACGGCATTTATTGGCGGCTCGGTAGCCGGAATGGGAAACTTGTATGGCCAGTTACAAAAAACCATAGGTGCTTCAGAAAGAATTAGAGAAATATTGGGAGAAAAACCGGAAATACAGTTGTTGGCAAATACTCAGACTACCAGACTTAGAGGGGATATCGTATTTGAACACGTTCATTTTTCTTACCCTTCAAGAAAGGACGTAAAAGTGTTAGACGACTTTGATTTACATATCCATCCAGGTGAAAAAGTTGCCCTAGTAGGTCATAGTGGTGCAGGTAAGTCTACGGTTACCCGTTTATTACTACAATTTTATCAAATTGATCGAGGGAACATTCTCATCGATAATATTCCTGCAAGTAAATACGACCTAACGGAATTAAGATCTAATATTGGGGTAGTACCTCAAGAGGTCATTTTATTTGGAGGTACAATTCGTGAAAATATTGCATATGGAAATCCAGATGCTGATGAGGTAGAGATTATTGAGGCTGCACAACGTGCATACGCCTGGGAATTTATACAACAATTTCCCGAAGGTCTCGAGACAGTAGTAGGGGAAAGAGGGATTAAACTAAGTGGAGGTCAAAGACAGCGAGTAGCTATTGCTCGTGCTATTCTAAAAGATCCCGCTATTCTCATATTAGACGAAGCGACGAGTTCACTGGATGCAGAATCAGAACACCTTGTGCAAGCAGCACTGGATGAACTGATGAAAGGTAGGACTACCTTAGTCATAGCCCACCGATTATCTACCATAAGAAAGGTAGATAATATCTATGTATTGGATAGTGGAAAAGTTATAGAGTCCGGTTCACATCAAGAGTTATCCCAAATCGCGGATGGCGCATACCAGAATTTACTCAAACTTCAATTTGAAGCAGGATAACCTATCCAGGTTTGGAATTTTGGGTAATATGATGTTATTAGTATGCGCTGTTATCACTACTTTCTAAATATCTAATATGAAGATTAGCGGTTTCTCCATGGTCAAAAATGCTACCAAACTCTATTACCCAATAAAGCAAGCGATTGAATCAATTTTACCCATAGTGGATGAATACGTCATAGCTTTAGGTGATTGTGATTCCGATGATACTACAAGGCAAGAGATAGAAAGTATTCACTCTGAGAAAATTAGAATCATTGATACGGTGTGGGACTTACAAAAGTATCCAAATGGAACAGAGAATGCACATCAAACAGATATCGCTAAAGAAGCCTGTTCGGGTGATTGGTTGTTCTATTTGCAGGCTGATGAAGTAGTACATGAAAAATATCTCGATACAATTTATCGACGTTGTGAAGAATTAACAGATGATCATGAAGTAGAAGGTCTATTGTTTGACTATGTACATTTCTGGGGTGATTACCGACACTATCATCATTCGCATGGATGGTATAAGGAAGAAATTAGAATCGTTCGCAATGATCCAGATATTCACTCTTGGGAATCTGCACAGTCCTTTAGAAGGATTCCCAATTTTGATTACAAAAATTATCGCCAACAGGAAGGGACATTTAAATTAAAAGTTGCTAAAGCGAATGCCAGCATCTATCATTATGGATGGGTACGCCCTCCTGGATATATGCAAAATAAAAGAAAAGCGCTCGACACCATTCATAAAGGTGCAGAAAGAGTACAGCAGATATATGAATCCCAGGATCCCACATTCGATTATGGTCCTCTTAAACTCACCAGGAAGTTCAAGGGCACCCATCCTAAAGTTATGCAAGCATGGATATCGCGGTTTGATTGGGGAGACCAATTGAGAGAGCGAGGTCCCATTCCTGAAAACCGTCCACAATTTAGACATGAAAAATGGAAGTATAGGTTGTTGACGGTGGTTGAACAATACTTGTTTAATGGAAAAACAATAGGAGGATTTAATAATTATCATCTGTTGAAAGGAAAATAAGAGGACAAATAGAGTATAAAAAGAAAGGATTAGGAGCCTATCTTTATGAGGAAGTATCACCGTTCATTCCGATTATTGGAGTAGCTAAAAATCCATATAATGTATATCATACATATGTACAAAGTGTATATAGGGGAGTAAGTAGAAAGCCGCTCTATATTTCTACAATAGGACTTGAATTAACAGATGCTGCAGAAAGAATTCTTAGTATGAAAGGAGCTAGTCGTATACCCGATCTGTTGAGACAGTTGGACAAAATAACTAAAATGAATAATTAAATTTAATCCATTATAGACAGGCTAGAAATTATATACGAAGATAAACAAATAGTGGCAATCAATAAACCACATGGGTTATTGGTACATAGGACTTCGCTTGCAAGTGATGCAACAAAATTTGCCTTACAATTACTAAGAGATCAGATTGGACAGAAAGTATATCCCATACATCGACTGGACCGGAAAACATCAGGAGTACTCGTCTTTGCGAAATCCTCAGATATGCAAAGAGAGATGCAACGATTATTTCAGCAAAAACTTGTACGAAAGACTTACATCGCTATAGTTAGAGGAATTATATCCCCATCGGGACTGATAGATTATCCCATCAAAGAGAATGAGCATAGTAAGTCAAAAGAAGCCCAAACGTATTATACTTGCTTAGAGAAGTACGAAATACCATGGTCATCTGGAAGATATGCTACTTCAAGGTATAGTTTAGTTGAATTACAGCCACTAACTGGTAGGTATCATCAGTTAAGGAAGCATATGGCTCATATTGGACATCCCATTATCGGGGATCGCCCCCATGGATGTAATAAACAGAATAGATTTTGGAAAGCGCAATTTAACATGATTACGATGCTTTTGCATGCATCACAATTTCATTTCTCCTTTTCACACGAAACCTCAATTACCATTTCGGCCAATCTGCACGAGGAATTTTCGAGAGTATTAGAGTTTTTGAGACAAAATAATTGTTTTGTTCAATTATAATAAGCTTATAATTGACAAAATAGTACTTGCATATATATGAATAGTGCCAAGTACATATAATTTTGCTCTTAGTAACTCTTTTCCAGTTTAATATCTCATAATTAATTTTCACTATTAATATCTTTTTGTGCATATATACTATGTATGTAAAAATTAATTCTGTAAAATCAGATTTTATACAGATTTTTATAAAAGAAAAAGGTAATAAATAAACTTATTATACATATAAAAAGTATTTAATAGATTATTATGTATGTAATAGTCTATATAATTGAGTATTATCTAATAATTAGTTTTAAAATTATTATTATTTAAATAAAAATGATAATTTTTATTAATTTGCGAAAGCTTGGTAAGCTCTATATGTCCTAAAGGGAAGGATCCTAGTTATTTCATGGATGAGTCCCTTCGGATAGATGAATGAGCCTTGCCAAAACCAAAACCAAAACCAAAGCTTTTACTTCAATTACTAAACCATCTTAACTAATGAAAAAACTATTATTATGTATTGTCTCAATCTTGTTACTGAATGCCGTCTGGGCTCAGCGCAAGGTAAGTGGGACTGTGACCCAATCTTCAAGCGGTGATCCGCTGGTAGGGGTTACAGTGTTGATCAAAGGAACCACGATTGGTTCGATTACAGGTGAAAATGGTGCCTATACGGTAGAGTTACCAGAAGATGCCGATACGCTTCTATTCACCTATTTGGGTTACGAAACGGTAGCAGAAGGAATTGGTGGAAGGACTACAATTAATGTTCAAATGTTTGAAAGTGATGTTGCCTTGGATGAAGTTGTGATTACAGCATTAGGTATAGAGGCCGTGTCAGATAATTTTGGAGCTTCCAGTTCAAAGATAGAAGGTACTCCAGTGGTAGCTTCAGGAGAAACTGGGTTGCTGAATGGAATGCAAGCCAAAGCTGCAGGTGTACGTATTACCCGAAATACGGGTGATCCCGGAGCTGGATCTTATATTCAGATTCGTGGTCAAAGTACCATCACGGGTTCTTCACAACCACTCATCGTTTTGGATGGAATTCCCATCAGTAATTCTCAAATTGGTTCTGGTACTGCAGGGGTATCTCAACAGTCCAGATTGAATGATATCAACCCAGACGATATAGAATCTATACAGATCCTAAAAGGAGCATCAGCTGCAGCGCTTTGGGGTTCACGAGCTGCCAATGGAGTTATATTGATCCGCACCAAGTCTGGTCAGGCGGGTAATAAAGTAAATATTAGTTTCCGATCTACCTATTCTATAGATAAGATTACCATTGAGCAGCCTTTACAGGATAAATTTGGACAAGGATCTAATGGTGTGTATAGCCCTACGGCCTCTCAATCCTGGGGAGATAAAATTTCCGAGCGTAGTGGTGGAGCCGATGTGTTCGACACTTCTGGCGAGTTTTTTGAAGCAGCAAATGGCACCAGGTATTACCCCATTACAGAAAAAAATTCTACAGAAGTATTCTCTGATAGAAATTTTGATCAAATATTTGGAGATGGCTTTTTTATAGATAACAATCTTAGCTTTAGCGGAGGAAGTGAGAAATCTACGTTCTTTTTATCGCTGGCAGATCTGTATCAGGAAGGAATTGCTAAGGCTAGTAGTGATTATCGAAGGAGCTCAGCACGTCTCAATATCAATCATAAATTCAGTAACTGGCTCAAGGCCTCAGCTAAGTCGACCTATGTCCATATTAATTCTGACCGTACTCAGCAGAGCTCTAACCTGAACGGGATTTACCTGGGCTTATTACGTACACCCCCGGATTTCGATATTACAGATTACCAGGGAGATTACTTTGCTAGTGAGGATGCTGCACCCGTCGTCAATCGTCAGCGTTCATACAGAAGGTATCTCGGAAATAACCCCAATCCCATTTACAATAATCCACTATGGACAATCAATGAACTTATTAATACCTCAGTAGTCGATCGCTTCATCACGAGTGCAGAGTTGCAAATCATACCCTCAGATTGGTTTAGTATCACAGCCAGAGGTGGAGTTGACTTCTATCAGGATATTCGTGCGACCAAGTTCCCTGTACATTCCGCAGGAGCCAATTCTTCGGGTAATTATACGGAACAGCAATTTCGCGAGCGTGAATATAATGTGGATATCTTTGGTAGATTTTATCAGGATATAGGCGAAGATATACAACTTACCTTCATTTCTGGGTTCAATATAAACGATCGTAAATATTTGAGTCTGGGATCACAAATGCAGAACTTTATACTACAATTTGGTCCCAATGACTTTTCCAATGCGTTGCCTGAGGATGTAAGTGCCATAGACTTTGAAAGCACCCGCCGTACGGCACGTTGGTACAACACAATGAATGTTGGATTGTGGGATATGGTGTATGTGGACATTTCTGGAGCATTTGAATCAGCTTCTACCTTTGGAGACCTTTCAGATAAAACCTTCTTCTATCCCGCAGCTTCTTTAGCATGGAAATTTACTGAGTTAGGAGGGCTGGTTAATAATCCTTTTCTTTCATTTGGAAAACTACGACTCACCTATGGTGTTGTGGGGGTTCAGCCTGCAGTATATCGTACACAAACCAACTTCGTCAGTGCTGGTACGGGTACAGGATGGGGAGACTTTCTGGATGCAGGATTCTATGGAGGAGGATTTGAGCAGTCTTCATTACAAGGAAACCCATTTATTGAGCCTGAGCGAAAGACAGAATGGGAAATAGGAACAGATCTACGCTTTTTCAATGACAAATTATCCCTGACAGCCACATATTATCAAAATCGTATTGAAGGATTATTGTTTAATGTTTTAGTAGCTCCTTCAACAGGTTTCACAACGCGATACGATAATGCAGCTGAGATGGAAAATAAGGGAATTGAAATCGAGGGTTCTTACAACATATTGAATAATAGAGATTGGAACGCAGAAGTATTTTTCAATTTCAATGCCAACCGAAATGAAGTTACAGATTTAGCAGGTACAGAATCACTACTATTGGCTGGATTTACTAATGCAGGTACTCGTGCGGTAGTAGGAGAGCCGTTAGGAGTAATATGGGGAGGACTATGGGAAAGGGATGACGCAGAAAATCTGGTATTGGATGAAAACGGATTTCCTCAGCCTGCTGCTGAAGCGGGTATATATGGTGATCCCAATCCAGACTGGAGAGGGGGAGCGGGACTGAATGTAAGTTGGAGAGATTTGAGTTTTAATATTCTCTTTGAAACCTTCCAGGGAGCAGATTACAGTTCTGCTACCAGAGGAGTATTATACACATTTGGAAAGCATGCTGATAATGGCAATGAAGTTATTCCTGAGACAGATTTAAGAAATTATGCAGGAGATGTCATTCCTGCGGGACAATTAGTAAGGGGAAACATCGTAGACTGGGGAGCAGGACCAGTGTTGCTAGACCAATCCTGGTATACGACATTAGGTAGTGGTTTTGGATCTGTTAGAGAGCAATTCATTGAAGATGGTTCCTGGACACGTCTTAGAGAGGTTGGATTAACGTATAACTTGAGTAATCCCTGGTTAAGAAATGTCCTTAAACTTCAGTCTGTTGTGTTGGGTGTATCAGGGCGAAATCTGGTATTGTGGACAGATCTTGTGGGTGTAGACCCAGAGACCAGCCTTACAGGTGGATTTGGACAAGGATTGGAGTACTTTACCAATCCCGGTACACAGTCTTATTTGTTTACATTGAAAGTCAACTATTAATACCTTCAATTTTACATCAAATGAAATTAATATATAAGTATATTCTTTCGGCTCTGGTATTAGTATCCATGGCCTCTTGTGAGAGCATCGTAGAGGGGTTGAACGAAGACCCTAACAACGCAACTGATGCTCCTAATCCGCTCGTGCTTACTGCAGCTCAACTGGCACAGGCTGTAGTGCAGGAAGGACACGCTAACCGTGTGGTAAATATGTGGTCAGGATATTTCAATGGTGCTGACCGTCAGTACAATGACTACGCGCTTTACAATGTCAATGCCGGTAACTTTAACACTGCCTGGAACAATGTCTATCAGGGAACCCTAGCTCAAACGCGCTTGATTATATCCAGGTCGGCAGAGACTGGCGATAGATATATTGCTGGTGTCGCAAAGCTGGTGGAGGCTTCTGCTATGGCTACTGCTACCCAAAGATGGGGTGATGTACCTTACACAGATGCCGTCAATATCGAAATAACCAATCCTGTATTTGATGCACAAGCATCAACCTTGTATCCAGCACTTCTCGCATTGATTGATGAGGCAATTGCCGATCTGCAATCAGGTGCAGGTGCAACACCTGGTTCTGCAGATATATATTTCGAAGGAGATGCAGGGAGTTGGATAGAAGTAGGTCATTCTCTCAAAGCTCGTCTCTATATGGACCTGGAAGATTATGCCAATGCATATAGTGAAGCTCAGCAAGGAATTTCTTCTCCCGAAGGGGATATGATCACACCACATGGGACCATTAATGATGGAAATACTAATATGGTATATGATTTCCTCGTAGCGAGCCGCGCAGGTGATATGGATGCTGGTGTAGGAGAAGATGGTGAGGGTGGGCAAGTGCTGGCTGCAGATCTGCTGGATCCGATGCAACCGGAATATCGTGGCAATGATAAAACGGATGAAACTGCCAGGTTTAATTTCAAATACCTCGATGTAGGATCTAATAGCTTTACAGGTCGTCTGGAACCCAATTACTGGGGATTGTCTACGGGTGATGAGTACAATGGTTTGTTTGCCATTGATGCTGGATTTAGAGTGATTACCTATGCTGAAAATCTCCTTACATTGGCCGAAGCAGGAATTCGAACTCAGGGATTTGAAACAGGACTACAACATCTCAATGAGTTCCGTGAATATATGTCTACAGGAGGGTATATAGATCCTACAGTGCTGGATTTGTTTACGTTCAAATATGATCCTTATGTAGCAGACGATTTTGCTGCTGGAGGAATTGCTAACGACCGGGGTTTTTCTTCTGATGATGCGCTGCTTTTCGAAATTCTTGAAGAAAGATATGTAACGTTTATAGGATCATCTCTGGGATGGAATGATCTGAGAAGAACACAAAACGATGTGGTCAAAATTGACCCTGCTTTGGTATTAAATAGGGGAGCTCAGTTTCCACAAAGATTGATCTATGGACAAGACGAACTTAATTCAAATACAAATGCACCTGATCCCGTACCAGGAGTATTTGATGTGATGGCAATTTATCAGTAGTAATTTTTTCATGCATTCAAAGAGAGAGGCCTCTGGTCTCTCTTTATTTCATTCTCAATAAGTGCGTGTTACATCCCTTTGAGAGAATTAAATCCGCACTTATTGAGAATTGAATAAACTATAATATAATTTAGTTCATCCACTTACTTACTTGTCATTTCAGGTGTAGACATTTTGTACGTACTCCTGATTTTTTCTTTACCACAAATTCCTCTTCTATCTACCTAATTCAACTTCTATGTATAAATACTTTATTATTACTACCTCACTAATTATATCCTTCTGGGGTTGTAATGATGCTAACCTTTTAAATCAACCTATGGAGGATACAGCCATAGAAGTTACGCTTACAGAAGGAACAAACATGGCTTTATCGCTGTCTCCTGACAAAAAGCAGATAGTATTTGACCTACAGGGAAGACTTTGGATTTTACCTATACAAGGAGGCTTAGCGACTGCTATTACCGACTTATTAGGAGGATGTCATGCTCCGCATTGGTCTCCAGATGGGGAATGGATTGCCTTTCACTCTTACAGAGATGGTAATTTTCATATCTGGAGAATACGCCCTGATGGGACAGGACTCGAGCAGCTTACTAAGGGACTATTTGATCATCGTGAACCTTACTGGGGACCTGACAGCAAGTCTATTTATTTTGCTTCAGATAGAAATGGAAGTTATGATATATTTAAAATGGATCTTTCTTCCAGAGAGGTTATTATCATAACAGATGATCAGCCTGATAATGAATACTATCCTTTAATAGATGATACCGATATAGCTTACTTTGTGAAAAATGACAGATTTTTGTCAACTGTAACGTTTGAAAATAATCAAATACAGAATATCTTTTCTTCTTCTGCCACACTGGGTACACCTTCTTTACACCCATCGGGGGATCACGTTATCGTCCAGGGATTGAGAGAGGCTAAGACATTTTGGTTAAGCATAGACATGGAAGGGGCTATAGTGGACACGATTCCTTGTACAAGTGAAGATATATTTCCATTTCGGCCTGCATGGGTCAACGAATCAGAATTTCTCTACACCGCAGATGGACAGATACTCATACTAAATACACAAACAAGAGATATTTCCCCTATTCCTTTTGAGGCTAAGGTCGGATTGCAAAGACCTGATTATACGCGCAGAACTTATGATTTTGATGATGCTTCCTCTCAGGGTGTCTTGGGCATTCGCAATCCTGTATTATCCCAGGATGGACAACAGGTAGTATTCACAGCCTTGGGAGATCTTTGGATGCTATCTATGGACGGAGAGTTACAGCAGTTAACTAATGACGCATATGTAGATTTGGACCCTGTATTTAGTTCGGACGATAGGTATCTTGCTTTCGTAAGCGATAGAAGTGGAAGTATGAATATCTGGTTGATGGATATGCAGTCGCTTGAAGTCCGCCAGGTCAGCAACTCTCAAAGCGATCTTATGTACCCGTCATGGTCTCCAGACGATCAGACATTGGCATACGTAAATACGTCCAGACTTAATGTATGGGGAAGGTCAACGTTACACACAATAGACATAGAAACAGGAGATACCCAACAGATTTTTGACCAGATTTTTGTTCCGACCGTTCCGCAATGGTCTCCTGATGGAGAAAGTATCTGGTTAGCAGGTTTACAGCCTAATTCTTCCCGTTTCAGAGAGGGAAAAACACATCTGTTGAAAATCAATATATCAGATAATAGCTATCAATATATGCCTATTCCGGCAAATAGGACCATTTCCACACGAGGAAAAAATGGGCCTGTATGGTCTCCAAATGGGAAATACCTGGCTATGGTACTGGAAGGAGAGTTACATATTCAGGAAATGGATGAGAATCAGCAACCCATAGGAGTACCGATTAAGCTGATTGACGGTTTAGCGGATGTACCTTCCTGGAGCAAAGATGGGAAGCAATTATTAGTACTGGCTACTGATCAATTAGTCAAAGTATCTATAGAAGGTGAAACCACTTTCTTATCGTTGGATATGAAGTGGGAGCGAAGTCTTCCCGGATCTCAGTATATCATTCAAGCAGGGAAAATATTTAATGGGTTGCAAAGCGAATATCTGGAAGGTATGGATATATGGGTGAAAGGCAACCGAATCGATCAGATTCTTCCGAAGAAGGAATCCTATCCTGAAGGCTGGGAATTGGTAGATGCAAGTGAGTTAACGGTTATCCCTGGTTTATTTGAAATGCATGTTCATCAATCTGAAGTGGTGGGGGAGGATTTAGGAAGAATCTGGCTGGCGTATGGCATTACCTCATTACGAGAAGTAGGAGCCAATCCTTATGATGTTATTGCTCGCAAAGAAGCCTGGGCAAGTGGCAAGCGTCCAGGTCCCAGACAGTTTTATACAGGAGGACTTACTGATGGAAATCGAATTTATTATGGCCTGGCCAATAGTATTACCAATGAGAAACAATTGAATCTGGAACTGGAAAGGGCGGTACAATTAAAATACGATCTCATCAAAACGTATGTTCGTATGCCTGATGTTTGGCAGCAGAAAGTGGTTGTATTTGCGCATGAACATGGTATTCCTGTTTCCTCTCATGAACTCTATCCTGCCGTAACCTATGGTGTCGATGCAGTAGAACATTTGCTGGGGACTAGCAGAAGAGGGTATTCACTCAAACAGACGCGTCTGCAAAAAGTATACGATGATGTCACATTGTTATTGGCGAGTTCGGGGATGAGTATCTCGCCTACCTTAGGATTGGGAGGAGGTATAGTACCTTTTATATCCTCTGATCCTTCTTTATTAGATGATCCTCTCTATCAGCATTTTTTCGATGAAGCATCCAGAAACAGCTTTGAAGGATTTATGGCCGCGCGACAAAGACAAGGACTAGCAGCTCAAAAATTCACCTTTCAACAGCAAAAAGACTTTATCAGAGAGCTTGTAACTGCAGGAGGTGTTATAACTGCGGGTACGGATGCACCTTTCCTTCCTTATGGATGGGCATTACACGCTGAATTGGAAATATATGCAGATGCAGGGCTGAGTCCTTTTGAAGTGCTACAAACTTCAACCTATCACGCAGCCAAATCCATGGGCTTAGCAGAGCATTTGGGAACTATAGAGGAAGGAAAACTGGCAGATATGGTGTTGGTCTCCGGGGATCCTTTATCTGATATATCGGATGCTCGCAAGGTCATTTATACTATGAAAAATGGAGCACTTTATGACTCTGCTTCATTGAAGAATAGACCTTAGGGGAAATAGAGGGATAGATTTATTTCAAGTATTATCTTATCTTGGCAATATGAATAGATTTGTTATTTGGGGAGTGATATTATTTATTTTTGCTGCCTGCCAACCAGATGAGTTGCAAGACACGGCAGAGTTCAACATCGAATTTGAAAAGTTCACCTTAGATAATGGCCTAGAAGTAGTATTCCATATTGATCGTTCTGATCCCGTAGTAGCTGTTGCTTTGACTGCACACGTAGGATCTGCCAGGGAAAAAACGGGAAGGACGGGATTTGCGCATTTGTTTGAGCATCTATTATTTCTGGAATCGGAAAACCTGGGAAAAGGAGGATTAGATAAATTGAGTGCTAAGATAGGAGGATCAGGGGCAAATGGTTCTACCAATAGAGATCGAACGAATTATTTTCAGACGGTACCTAATGATGCATTAGAAAAAATGCTCTGGGCTGAAGCCGATAAATTAGGTTGGTTTATCAATACAGTTACCGATGCAGTTCTTGCAAAGGAAAAGCAAGTTGTCAAAAATGAAAAACGTCAGGGCATTGATAACCGTCCATATGGTCATACCAGTTATGTCGTCGATAAGTATCTGTACCCAGAAGACCATCCATACAATTGGCAAGTGATAGGGTCTCTGGAGGATCTTCAAAATGCTACCCTGCAAGATGTTAAAGACTTCTTCAATCGTTGGTATGTGCCTAATAACGTAACCCTGGTAGTAGCAGGGGACTTTGATACCGAACAAGCAAAAGCATGGATACACAAGTATTTTGATGAGATACCCAGAGGAGAAGAAATATCCGCGCTTCCCAAGCGATCGGGTGAGATAGAAGAAACCGTAAAACTATATCATGAGGATAACTTTGCCCAACTTCCAGAACTGACGTTGTCTTGGCCCACGGTCGAATTATACCATCCTGATTCATATCCATTGGATATCTTAACAGAGTATCTTTCGGAAGCAAAGAAAGCCCCTTTATATCAGGTTCTGGTTAAAGAACAGCAACTAACCTCCAATGTGAGAATGTATAATCAGACTTCAGAATTAGCAGGACAATTGCGATTGGCTGTCCGTGCATATGCTGAGAAGGATTTAGATACTGTTTTACAGGCTATTCAAATAGCTTTTGAGCAATTCGAAGAAGAAGGCATTTCAGAAGAAGATCTCAGCCGAATCAAAGCCGGGATGGAGACTCAGTTTTACAATCGATTATCTAGTGTATTGGGTAAGGGGTTCGAATTAGCTCAGTACAATATTTTTGCAGGCGATCCAGAATTTATCAACCAGGATATTCAATATATTTTGGGAGTTACGACGGAAGATGTGATGAGCGCGTATCAAACATACATCAAAGGAAAGCCCTTCGTAGCAACCAGTTTTGTGCCTCAAGGTAGTAATGAGTTAGCACTGGAGGGATCTGTGCAGGCAGAAGTAGTGGAAGAAGAAATAGTGATTGGTGCAGAAGAAACCTTTGATGCTTCGATAGTGGCAAGTTACGAGCCTACTCCCTCTAGTTTTGACCGTTCGATTGAGCCCCCATATGGAGAAACACCAGAGATTAAGGTTCCTGAAGTTTGGAAGGCTGAGTTAACCAATGGAGTGAAGATTTTCGGTATAGAAAACAGTGAAGTTCCTTTAGTACAGTTTGAGCTATTGATTGACGGAGGAAAGCTACTGGAAGACGATGATAAGGCTGGAGTGGCGTATCTCACCGCTCGTTTGATGAATAGAGGTACAAGTAACAGGACCCCAGAAGAATTGGAAGCTGCTATACAGCAATTAGGAGCAAATATCAGTATCAACGCAGGCACTGAAGAAATTCGAATTAGAGGTAATACGCTTGCCAGAAATTATGAGCCCACAATTGCGCTTGTTCAGGAAATGTTACTCGAACCCAGATGGGATGAACAAGAGTTTGTATTACTCAAACAAGCTACTATTGGTCAGTTGCAACAACAGGCAGCCAGTCCTAACGCCATTGCTGAAAATGCGTATAATTTGTTGATCTATGGTGATGAAAATAAGAGGTCGCAAAATATATTGGGAAACCTGGCAACTGTAACATCCATTACACTGGATGACCTCAAAAGGTATTATGAATCTTATTTTTCTCCACAAAAGACACGTATGCATATTGTAGGAGCTGTATCCAAAGCCTATGCAATACAAGCATTAATCGAAATAGAGGAAGCATGGGAAAACTTCCCTGTAACTGTCCCTGAATACACCACTCCAACAGCACCCGAACGTGCAACAGTATATTTTTACGATGTACCCGGTGCCAAGCAATCAATTTTAAGAATTGGATATCCCGCATTGGCAGCGACCGATAAGGATTTTTATCCTGCCAATATTATGAATTACCGATTGGGAGGAGGTGGTTTTGCCTCTCAACTTACTCAGGTTCTCAGAGAAAGTAAAGGGTACACGTATGGGATCAGATCCAATTTTCAGGGTACCACAGCCGTTGGTCCATTTACCGTCTCAAGTGGAGTACGTAGCAATATCACACTGGAAGCCACGCAATTGATCAATGAAATTCTCGAAGGTTATGGAGATAGCTTTACTGATGCGGATCTCGAAACTACACAGAGTTATCTAATCAAAAGTAATGCACGAGCATTTGAGACTGCCTTTGCCAAACTCAATCTACTTGAAAATATGAGCAAGTATGGCATGGAGAAAGATTATATCAACCAGCGAAAAGCATTGGTGGAGGAAATGACGGTAGAAAAGATACAGGAATTGGCAAATACCTACATCAAGCCCGATCAGATGATCTGGTTGATCGTAGGGGATGCCGCTACCCAATTAGCACGTATGAAGGAGTTGGGATATGGAGATCCCGTATTGATGAATGAGATGTTGCCTTTGTTGGAAAAATAATTATGACGTTTTGTATCCCGAATACAATGTCGTTGTGAATATTCATTCCGTTTTATTTGAAGAACCATCAAATTTTTCATACCAGACATTTGAAGACACTAAAATTTATAAAATCGACTATGCTTCCGTGATAGATTTGACGTCTAAGAATCCTGACTTATTGGAAATAAACAGAAGGTATATTGGTAGAAATGCCATGAGACAAGCATTCAAACGTGAAGAGTCATTTGTATTTATGTCTCCTGTTGAACGCTATCTAACATATATAAAGGATTATCCAAACGTAGTAAATCGTGCTCCCGATAAATACATTGCCAATGTGTTGGGTATAACACCTGTTTCTCTAAGCAGAATTAGAAATCGATTGGCTACCAAGAAGCAGTAACCCTTTTCATTCTTATCTTTAGTTAATTTACTCACTTTTTGATTCCACGTAGTATTGCATCAAATAACATTCATACCTAAAAGAATTAACATGATGCGATTTAACATTATAGAGCTGATTACATCACAACATATTCTTTGTTTTTAACTCATGGCAGAGCAGAGTAAAAATATTTGCATGTAACAAAGCTACCCGCCAGCCGTCGCTATTCGCGAGCGGCTGACGGGTAGCTAAACCGTTAGGCATTGAATTCGTAATGCCTAAGGTTTTCTGTAGATTTTCTCCCCCAGTTGATAGCCAAGGCGAAAGCTCAAGGAAGGTAAATTAAAGCCTTCAAAACTATCATTACTGCCTTCATCCAGAATCGGAGTGATAAAATTATTTACCAGAATCTGACCAATAAAGGAATCGGACTTTATCTTAACATTATTACTTATATTCAATTGATAGGAAAATTCTACATCCAAAAACAGCCTACTTGCTTTTTTGAAATAAAATTTTTTACCCAGAGTGATTCCTAACTGAATGGGGGAGATGATGGGTTCAAGGATGGCGTTTTCATAGAAATCCTGCAAAATGATATTACTTTCTACTTGACTTTGAATATCATCTAAATAACCCTGTGTATCCCCGAAATCATATTCTTCCACAAGTTCCATAGGAGTGGCAGGTAATTTGAATCTTTGAAATTGTAGATTCAATCCCGCATAGAAATTCCGCTGCTTTGAAAAATAATAATGCGTGCCCAGTTCCAGCACGAACCCATTTTTTAGTTTGTCTTTTATAAATTGCTTGCGGGTTGCTTGAGCAGGGTCATCATCTGGCAAAAAATTGGTAGCCGTTACCAAATAAGCCCGGGATAACTGCCCCATACCAATATAAGTTGACAGAAAGATCGGGGTATTGAACTCCAAACCGATGGCATGTTGTATCGGGAATTGCGATTTGAAATTAATCGTTGCCCCGGGGAGATAAGCTCTATTGTGTACAGCGATAGAATCAAGCCTTTTTTTTTCTGATTTCAACATATGATGTTGTTGTCCGAAACAGGCTCCAGAAATTCCTATCAGACCCAATACTACTAATAATTTATACATTGGATTTATTATTCAATTACGAGGTTAAAAGGATATTAGGGAATCAAATTATCTTTTTCATCACAACTAGTGGCAAATAATGCCAAGGCTAATATTAGCAAACAGAAAAAATTTATGTTCTTCATAAAAATATTTTGGTTTGCAATAGTAGCTGTATCAGTCCTCGATTAAAGCAAAAACCAAAGTAAACTGAACAAAATGGAAAGTGAATCGAACCCAAAGCTCGGGGGGCTTGCCCTGGAAAAAGTCGACAGTTATTTGATGTTTTGATACATTTTATGTAGTATAGTTAGAAAATTAACTAACAGATTAAATCGTAACTAGTAAAGTATAATATTGGTGTTTTGCTTATCTATAGCCTATCCTTATTGTGTAGGGTTAATCATTGAGGGGGGAGTAAGTTGTTTTAATACGTGATATACAAAGC
>CAZZEC010000096.1:0-22291 GCA_964652565.1 uncultured Bacteroidia bacterium | reverse complement strand
TTCAAAATCCCTCTTCACTTTTTTACAAACAAGTAAAAGTTGTTCATAAAGTTTAAGAAGAGGTATCTTTTCTTTTAGGTCTAAATTTTTCAAGATATTTTTTGGGGTCTTTGAGAAAATGATAGTACTCTGACCGATAAATCAATGCCTTTATTTTCTCAAATAGTGGTAGTGCAGTAGAACCATGCAGGTCGACAAATACCCAATCATGATCTTTACCTAATTGGATCATATTCGTCAAAAACCATAGCTTTTCCTCCCTAAGATCCGCCCTGAATGAAAGGCCATCAATTTTTCCTTGATTAATAGACATCCAGACATCATTATCGACCAACTTTGTTTCTGTTTTCCATATAACCCGTTCTACATTTGAATACTTCTTATTTCTATCTAAGAGTAGGTCCAGTTGTTGAGTGATTGTCTCTGGATCAACCGCTAATTCTCTCCAGTATTTTTGCAGCGTAGGTTCGAAATATTTTACCTGTTTCTCTAATATTATCTTTTCAGGTACTTCGTCATGTAATTTCAAAAGTCCTATTTTAGGTATTACAGATAAATACAATTGGTATAAAGCCATGATTCATAACTTTCCTGAGAGAATTTACCACGTGCCATAGAAAAGGCCACAGACGACAGACCTCGGACGACAGACGACAGACGATAGAAAAGATCACAGACGACGGACCACGGACGATAGAAAAGACGGTAGACGACAGACGACGGACGATAGAACATTTCTATTAATGAATAGTGATTTGCTTTAACAATACACCCATATAACAATACCACAATGCATATAATACCCCTACTACCCCTCCGCTACTTTCAGGATAATTTTCAATGCTTTTTCTTCCTTGGAATTATCTAATAAATACAAGGCGCGTTCGTAGTTATGCAGTCCATCTATTTGGTGGGTGATGAACTTTTCCATCCATCCTGTATACATATTCATTCCATGTCCAATATCTCTTACTGCGAGCATGAAGTGTAGATAACTGGCATTTACGGTACCAAACATTACTTTATTCCCCAATACAAACTCCATGTTGATCTGTGCGACCTCCACGTCTGTGTGAAATTCATCCGGTGTAATACTGGTGAGGATCACTACCCCATTTTTAGCTACTATTCTTGCTGCATCCAACCACATGGGAGGATATCCTGTAGCTTCCATGACAATATCGAAGTGACCCACCTTATTGGTAGCTTCTATGACAGGTATATCCTGCGTGCTGTAATAGGTGGCTCCCACTTCTTCCAACAAGTCAGATTTGTAATTGGGATATGCTTCACGACTAAACACATATGTCTCAAGCCTTTCCAGTCTGAACTTCCAGGCAGCTAACATGCCCAGGGGTCCAGCGCCAATAATAGCTGCACGTTTGGGACGCCAGATTCCCATGCGCTTTTGAATATCTAATGTATGCTCATACCCTTTTTCCACAATAGATATGGGTTCAGTCATAACGCCTAGCGTTTTAAACTCATCGGGTACAGGAACCAGGAAATCAGGCTTCTCGACGATGTACTCGGCAAAATATCCATGAAGCAGATTGATACCTCTTTCATAGTATGTATCATCAGCCGTAAGATCCTGCAACCCCAGTTGATCATAAAAGGATTTACCTGGCCTTCTCACGGTAGGAACTACATAGTCACCTGGCTTTACTTCTGTAACATTGTGTCCGACTTCCTCTACAATACCAAATGCTTCATGCCCGATGATTAAATAATCATCTCCTTCAGGAGGATTTCCATAGGTCCCATATACGATATCCCTGTCCGTACCATCTAGGGCAACGGTGAGTATTTTGACCAATACCCCTCTTCCATCGGGTATCTCATCGATTGTAGGTTTAGGAATGTCAATAAGGTGTGCGGATCCTTTTTCTCTAGGTTTGATTGCAACTGCTTTCATGAATTTCCGGTTACAAATGAAGTATATATATTTTGAATAGATTGATAGTAACTGACAATGTAAGTAGACATATCATATATGTCCCTATGGGATTCTCATTTTTAGATCCTGAACATTTTCCAGTACTTCTTCACGCGAGAGTTCCCTGTATTTAGGAGGGAGCAATTCTTTCGATGTACATTCTAATACAGCTGCATATGTCATGAGTTCGATTTCTTCGGGATAAGATGGGGGAAGAAAGTCGTGAAATACCTGTGCAATAATGTCTATGGTTACCCTCTCCACCCCTAAACTAGCTGCCTTAAACTTGGCACGAGTAAGAGCAGCTTCCATATCAGCTCCTGATTTAATGGGAATGTTGTCGAAAAAGTCATCATCAAATTCGTTGATATCCAGATAATCAATCCCCGTTTTATTCATCATCACATCCAGAAGTTCCTTTTTTTCCTCTAGCGTTTCTGGGTAAAACAGTCCAATATGCTCCTCTGCACGACCTTGTCTTTTAAAATCCACAGGCATTAAATCCGGGCGTGCGGTAACTAAAAACCAGATGATTTTTCCTCTATTATCCGTATCACTCATAAATGAAGCAAGCATAGAAAATAATCGCTGACTGACCCCACTATCCCCCCCTCCAGATCGATTACCCAGGTAAGCATCTGCTTCATCAATCATCACCGCAACAGGGGACATGGCCTTCAATATTTTCAGCACCTTTTGTAAGTTCCCTTCAGACTGCCCTACATACATGCCACGGAAATTTTTCAACATTACCATGGGAACTCCAATATCATTTGCAAAGCATCTAATCATAAAAGTTTTTCCTGTACCCACAGGTCCTGAAACAAGATATCCCATAGGCATGACATCATGACGCCCTGACCTCAGCGCCCTGGCAGCATCCATCAGATGTTTTTTGGCTTGTTTGTGGCCTGCTACATTTTCCAGACTAAACTTGCTTTCAATGAATTCCAATAGTCCTCCTGCCTCAGCTTCAATCATTTCTTTCTTGCGTTTGGTCAAATCATCATTTGTAAATGTCAGTTGATTCTGTACAACCTCTGACATCATAATGTTGAGATTTACCAGCCCTAGTCCCGCAGTATTCTTAGCTAGTACTTCCGGTGACATCTCAAAATGCTTCTCTCCATCCTCATTTTTTGACAAAAAATACTGTATATATTGAAGTCGCTCCTGGGCATCAGGATATGGGATCATTACTTCGTAAGTATAGGGATTTCTGACGTATTGTTCGTTCAGGGAAGTAATAGCTTCGGTTAACAACACCAAGGTCATATCCGCTTCTAAAAACTTATCCTCTTTTGACCATTTCTGAAGAAACACCTGCAACATTCGGTCTTCCTTAGAATTTCCCCCTATAGGAATAAGGGTATCAGCAAATTCTATGATAAAAGCAATAGATTTGGGTTTGCTCACCCTCTCTTTAATATGTTTGAGTAACCTTTCAATATCCAGGCCTGATGCTTTCTTGGTTTTGGTGTTCCCCGAGTTGTCAATATAGCTCATGAGATCTGGAATGGTCTTGTTCATGAAGCGTTGAACTATATCCATTTCCTTTTCCTCTTCTGTAGAAACCGGCTTTTCACCCGCTTCCACTTTTAATCTTCGCTCCAGATAATTTACCAAAAAACTAAGGAATTCCTGGTTGATGCATAAGTTGAAATAGGTATCTAATATGAGAAATGCTCGGGTAGGTTCTCTGGATAACTCAGAGAAATTATTTCCCGTTAACTCATCAAACATTTTCAAGGTAGACACGAAGTCCTGACGCATTTTTCCTTCTCCGCCAAAAATTCGGTCATCCTTGAACCTTATCCCTGCAGCCCGATCATAGAAAACGATCACATCTCTATGGCGAAACATTTCGCCCATGAAGAACTCTTTTACCTTGAGATACCTGGATGTCTGATCTTCTGTAATTCTTACGTAATCATTGATATTGCCATGGATCACAAATTGCGATACATGTTGAGACATATATTTACGCTTGATATCATGTGCAAATTCGGGAACCTCCACACTTCGAACTTGATTATTTTCAGTTGTTGTAGACATACTTTGCAAAAAATTTTGGGATAACTGTATCGAAAATTACAGAGAATTTTTTGCATAAGCTACATTCACATTACAACCACCCGAATCTGATCGATATCCACAACTTCTTTATTAGATACGAACACTTCTTTGTAAAGTATTACATATTGCGATTGTACAAAACGTCCCCACAAACATTCAATTTAATTTTTCCTTTACACTATTGACCTTACGAGGATAGGGATCATCCGCCAAGTACTCTTTGATGTCAAAATAGGTTAGAATCCGAGATACCCGTTTGAGATCATCTGCTGATACTTTGGGGAGCCATTTTTCTACTTGTTGTTCCGGAGTCTCTTTGAGATCACTCTTAAAGTCTGTTTTACTAGGACGAAATACCTGGTCATAAATACCTTGTGGTATTTCAATCTTCAACCCAGAGAAAATCTCATTGATAACAGATTGACTATCTAATAGTAATCTTTCATAGTACACTTTTACGAATCTATCATCATCGGGCAATTCCAAAGCAGGTTTATTGTATAAACACCACCTCGCAACATGTATTTCTAATTTGGTTTTCAATGATTTGAGAAAATCGTTGTGTTGGATATAATACTCATTGAAAGGATGTGGACGAAGTGCAAAGTACTCCTCTTCAAAATGCGCTTCAAAAGGTTTATCATCTTTAAATGCCTTCATTTGGGAGAGGGATACAGGAATGGGATGCCTTACCTGCAGGATAGGTTTTCTCTTCAATGTGATATTGCGTATAAACCATGGGAACAACGCATTCCCTCTCACGAACTTAACCACTAGTTTATCACACGATGAATAGTCTTTCAACGGCGTCCTACCTACTACCCATGGATTCAATTTCTTGCCTTGAAGCATATGTATGAAATCTTCCTTTGCCGCGTCCCAAGTTTCATACTCAGGTATATACTGTCTCCAGGAAAAGTTCAGTGATGGATTAATAACCCCTCTATATTCATGAAAGGGCTCCCATAAGACTGCAGTTTGGGGTATCTGGTTCATCATTTCCATTAGCCAGGTACTTCCTCCACGTTGATCGCTGAAGATAAGAATGTTGTTTGCTGGGTCAAGACCTTTATTTGCAAGTATTTTCTTTGCGAGAAATATTTTTGTTTGATTTTTTGCGTTGGTAAAACTCGACATATATATTCTATTTAAGTATATTACAAATTAAGTAATATATAATTTACCAAACAAACCCTGCAAAGACCTCATCAATCTTACTAATAATCACCATTGATTTTGTATATTTGATATGTGTAAAAACCTATGCGCGCTTTTCACGTTTTACAGAAGAGCCGAATATTGATCATTACTAATAAGGAGAATAGTTTATGCCAGGGTATGTATTTACCAAGAGCTTTCCACAACCAGAGGGAGATCCTTTTGAGAGACTGTTAAAGATATTTTTAGATTTACTCACATATACCTCAGGAGATGTATCTGAGGCATTGAATTGGATGAATCAGCTAGATCGTCAGTATGGATTGACAGATGATGATTATGGTATGGGAGATTTTATTGAGGACCTGAAGCGAAATGGATATATAGAAGATGAAACTCCCGGAGGCGGAAACTTTCAGCCTACTGCTAAGTCTGAGCAAACCATTCGTCAGAATGCCTTGGAAGAAATATTTGGTAAACTTAAAAGATCAGGCAGAGGTAACCACCGGACACCTCATGCAGGATTGGGAGATGAAGCTACCAGTGAGTTAAAACAATTTGAATTTGGTGATCCAGTTGAGAATATTTCTTTTACAGAATCATTTCGCAATGCTCAAATCAATCACGGCATTGACTCGTTTATGCTGACGGAAGATGACCTAAGTGTAAAAGAGAAAGAGCACAAGAGTACCTGCTCTACAGTGCTCATGATAGATATATCACACTCCATGATCTTGTATGGAGAGGATCGTATCACTCCTGCAAAAAAGGTGGCTATGGCGCTATCAGAGCTTGTAATGCGCAAATATCCTAAGGATTATCTCGATATCATTGTATTTGGAAATGATGCCTGGCAAATTCAAGTAAAAGATCTTCCCTATCTGCAGGTTGGCCCTTATCACACTAATACTGTTGCAGGCCTGGAATTGGCTATGGACATCCTTCGGAGAAGAAAATCTGCCAACAAGCAGATATTTATGATTACCGATGGAAAACCTACCTGCATAAAGGAAGGAGCCAGATATTATAAGAACAGCTTTGGTCTCGATAAAAAAATATTGAATAAAACATTGAATTTAGCGGCACAATGTAGAAGGTTGAAAATACCTATCACTACCTTTATGATTGCTAAAGACAGTTGGCTGGTTGAATTCGTTCAGGAGTTTACCCAGGTCAATAGTGGAAGAGCATTTTATACCAGCCTCAAGGGTCTTGGTGAATATATTTTCGAGGATTATATCAAGAATCGAAAACGAAGAATACGTTGATATACAATCAGAAAGATATCCTGTAGGTGCATTTGCTAAGCACCTACAGAGTCCATGGGTTTTTCTCTCTTTGCACGTTCCCAAAGTACAGATTGGCTCTTTTTCAAAAATCTCCGGAAACCTACATACGCACTTACATTCATCATGGTGAAATAAAAAGGGATAAAAAATATTTTCCTTTTGGTCTTCCTATTCCTATTGATATATCCAATGAGGGCTAAGAAATAGAAGCCTAACTGTCCGGTAAACAAGATGGTGTATATACCTCCCTGTTGAAAAACGAGAATCGCATTGGCAATACATACGAACAGTAAGCTTAGAGGCGCCAGGGTCCATCTCAAGACCCTATGGGAAATAAATTGAAAAGTTAACCAACTATATTTTACAGGGTTAAACAGCGCAGCAAGTCTTTGAATAGCCTGAAACCCTCCTGCACAAATTCTGATTTTTCGCTTGTATTCCTCTTCGACAGAAGCAGACCCTGTCTCCATGGCATAGGCTTCGGGTTCATATACAACCTTAAACCCAGCCATGGCAATAGATACTGTAAGATAAAAGTCCTCAATGATCGTATCTGCCGGTATCTCAGGAAAAAGATCCGTGCGAATGGCAAATAGTTCACCGGCAGCTCCTACTACCGAATAGAGTTCTGAGTCCATTCTTTTGAGAAAGGATTCATATTTCCAGTATATTCCCTCTCCTGCAGCACTTGCAGCACTCTCTTCGGGGATATAGATCCTTTTTTCTCCTGCCACCGCACCTACTTTCTGATCTGCGAAATGTCTGACAATATTTTTTATAGCATCAGGATTCAACAACGTATTGGCATCCGAAAAAATACATATTGGCGTATCAACCTCCTTGATAGCACGTTTGACAGCTGCAATTTTTCCTCTCCTTTCAGGTTGATGCATCAATGATATCCCATTGATCTCACTCAATATATCAGGCGTATTGTCATTTGACCCATCAGTAACAAACAACACGTTCATTTTATCCGAAGGATAATGTAAAGACAAGGAGTTTTCAGCTTTTTCCCTAATAAAATCTGATTCGTTGTAAGCAGCTATTAAATGGGTTACTTGTGGCAATACCCAATTCTCTACTTCCTTTCCTCTCCTCCCCCCTAGCATTTTTTTCATCCTTACTAATCCCCAAATAACAAGTCCATATCCTAAGTAGGTATACACAAGGATGATAAGTCCAGTCCAAAATAGTGTTTCCATATTATTACTTCACCAAGTTAATATTGCCAAAACCTTGCTTAGTAGCTCGCAATAAAGAGTTGACATGGTTCCACTCTTTTTTTATTGCATACACGAGTAAATTTTTAGGGAAAGAGATACAGAGAAAGTAAAAAGAGAAAATGGCTGCTTTCCATGTTTCCATATTCTTCCTCATAAATACAATACGATTTCTGTTGATATAAAACGTTTTGAGTGGGCTCATTTTTCCCACTGTCATCGATTCTTTATGAAGAATAACTCCTCTCGGCTCATATCTTATCTTATACCCAGCCTTTATGATCCGCACACTCCAGTCTAATTCCTCATAGTACAGGAAATAGTACTCCGGCATTAACCCCACCTGATCAATGATATCTTTTCTGACCATCATTGCAGCACCATGACCATAGGGTATACTAAGGCCCTTGTCATGTTGGCCTTGATCCACCTCATTCTTCCCCATCATTTTATTTCTTCCCCAAACATCCACCTCTGTAAAACCCGCAAATTGAATGCGACTGGGGTCCTGAAAGTATTTGATCTTAGGGCACACAGCTCCCACCTCAGGATCATTATCCATAATCTCTAAAAGGGGGATAAATGTATCCTGGCTTACTTCTGTGTCATTGTTAATCAAATACACAAATTCGCCTTTAGCTGCTTTGATTCCCAGATTATTCCCACCAGCAAACCCCAGATTCTCTTTACTCACAATTACCTTTACTTCTGGCAGCACCTCCTTGTATCGGGATGTTGCGTTTTCTACGGGATCATTTTCAACTACGATAACTTCAAAATCCTGGAAGGTACAATTTCTTAGAGATTGCAATAGCTCAAGGGTCACCCCAGGATTCCGATAATTAACAGTAATAATGGTAACCCTGGGAAATGTATGAACATCCATATGACTAGTTTGATGGTTTTCTTCCAATTACTTGTATGGCATTTCCATATTTACCTTTGTGAATGGCATGGTCTATATGCACAAGCATTTTAGCAATAGGAAGAAATGTTAACTGTGGGATATATCCTCCCTTTTTTGTGAGATACGCTAGCTCCCATCCCAAACGAGATAACCATCCATCGGAGTAACTCGCATGCGCTATTTCAAAACCCTCTTTGACAAATCTATTTCTCAAACCTTCCAGGTCATAAATCTGTCCGACGTGTTCCTCGTCCAGCCACTCGTGATGTTCTTCAAACCAATCATCTGGGAATATGGTCTTTTGTGTTACATTAGGTATTTTGACCATCATATATCCACCTGGCTTTAGCCTTTGATAAGCCGCCTCAAAAGGCATCTGGTCTTCTTTTATGTGCTCGAATACATCAATAGAAAAGATGAAATCGTACTGCTCCTCCAGTGGCTCTTCTTCCAAAAAATGATTTACTGTCTGTACATTGTTCAATCCCACATTCCTAATGGCTCTTTGAACAGTTTGAATTCTTTCCTGATCAATATCCAATGCTGTTACACGACATGATGGAAATGCATCTGCCAACATGAAAGAATATTCTCCATAGCCACATCCCAGATCTAATATGTTATTAAATTTATCTACTGGCAATTGCTTGAGCAGTTTAATGAAAATGCGGGATCTCGCGTAATTCCCAAGGTTTGTATACCCAAATAATCGCGATACAAATTTACTAAGCAAAGGATAACGAGAGAGTTTATCACTAGTATGGAACTGATATTTCCCAAATACAAAATCCATATGTAATTAAATTATCCTGACGTGTCAGGCAGATACAACAATAATACAAAAATAACAAAATTCGTATATTATTACAATAATATTATATATAAAAATATTAATTCACCTACTATTAAACAGGGTTTCTCATTTAGATAGGAACTGTAAGAAAATCCACTGATCATTGGGCTAAGGCATTGTAATACAGTTGTTCTGTATCCTTCGCAATCTTACTCCAGTGGAACTTATCTATCACAAATTTTTTCCCGCATTCTCCCATTTTGTGAGCTTTTTCAGGATGGGTAAATAATTCGGTGATCTTATGAGCCATATCTTTACTATTTCCTGCTTCAAATAACAATCCATTAAACCCATGCTTAACGACTTCATTGATACCATTGATATTACTGGCCAGGACCGGAATACCCTGTACATTTGCTTCCATGAGTACAATACCCTGAGTTTCATAGAAAGAAGGCAAAATTAATGCATGACTTTTCCTGATCATCTGCATTACTTCCAAGTGTGATAAGCTTCCCAGGAGTTTAATTTTATGTTCCAGTTTTTTTGTTTGGATCAACTTTTCTATTTCAGTTCTCATAGGCCCATCACCAATAAGCGTACACGCTACATCGACATCTACCATGGATATAGCTTCAATGAGTGATTCCAGGCCCTTGACTGGATGCAATCGACCGACAAATACCAGTTCATTTGGATCTTTTGTGTCGAGATCTGTAAAGGTCGCCCTTTCGATTCCATTGTGAATAATACAAGCGGATTGACCTGTTTTACCATAAATTTTTTTTACCCGTGACTTTATTTCATTACTCACATAAATTACGGATTGAGTACGTGTCAGGGGCAACTGTTCCAGCCATTTGGCAAAATGGCTATGCAGCCAACTATCAGTATGCCAGATGGAGGGGATTGATTGATTTTCCATTCGTATCAACCCGTGATAAGTTGCAACCGTACGTACTGCCAAACGCTTGGGAATCCAAGCTCCGCTCCTACCTTGAATATGAATAATATCATATTCACTTCCGTGTTTATTTACCCATTGGTACGCAGCAATGCAGAAGGCAAACTCTTCTATACTTTTTTTCAAGAAAGGCATTCTCCTACCTGGGAAAAAAGGAATTCTTACTATTTTTCGACCTTCATTCTGAATCGCATACGTTCGCTTCCACGCTTCTCCACCAGCTAGTATCGTCACATCATGTCCAAGATTTTGTAACCACTTACTCAGCGCCCAAACATGCGTTTGTATTCCTCCTTTAAAAGAATCGGGAAGAGACTTAGAGATCATTAATATGTTAAGCTTTTTCTTCATCTTGTTTTCTTCTTGCCTCGATCTGTTCTTTTTTTGCTGAATTGATTCCGAGTGTGAATCCTAGAATCATAAAAACAAGGATGATATTCCAGGGCATTCCTTCTCCCATATTTTTAAATGATTTGTTTGCTCAGATGGTTAAGCTTCCTCAGAAGATATTCCATGAGGTGTATGAATAAATTGTTTGTTTGCTCCCTTCAATTTGATCATGGCTAATAACGCAAACCACACAGCCTGTGGCAGATGTAGGAAGCTTTTTAGCAATTGCTCATTCCAAAGATATCCAGGTATCGCAACCACAAATGAAAATATATTAGCCAGCCATAATACTGACCAAAATATATATCCCTGACCTATCAATAAGCTAATCATAGTCGCCAATCCAAGAAATGCAGGCATGAGTAATCTCGGAGGCATCGCTAACTGAATGACCCGATTAAAGAAATCAATATTTCCACGAGTAAACAACCCGCTTATACCTGACCAAATAAAGCGTTTGAAGTAGTGATATTGAGCTGACAGCCACCTTCTTCTTTGTTTCGCAAACACTTTGCCTGAACTTACTTTTTCATCCGTAACCTTGGCATGATGATCATAGATGATTTTCTTACCAGCTTGCGTATATTTCAGTTCCAGTTCCTTATCAAAGCCACCAACAGCATCCACTGTTTGCATGAGTTTTTTGAACAAATGGTATTCGAATACCATGCCCGATCCAGAAAGTTTAGAAGAAAAGCCCAGCGCATTGTGCCCCTTACAATAGATCCGATTGTTTATCTCTTCACTTACGCCGTCGAGTACAGCCATTTGAGAATTCCTGTTTTTAGGAGTTCTTCGCCCTTGAATAGCAACATAGCCCTCCCGAATCCAATTATTCATATGAATAAGAAAGTCTGGGGCTGCGTGATTATCTGCATCCAATATTGCAACAGCATGATATATTTCCGGAAGGTCGTCCAAGGCTTTTCGGATAGCTTTTGCCTTGGTACTTTTATCAAAATTGACTTCCACGACTTCGATAGGAAGTTTTTTCAGTACCTGTAAGGTACGAGGACTTAGTTGATCTGCAATTACGGCAACATCGTATTTCTGATGAGGATAAAATTGCATGAGCGACTGTCTGGCAGTTTCCAGGATTACTTCATCCTCTTTGTATGCTGGGATCAGCACCAAGAATCTCGTAGAAAGTGCAGGAGCTTTTTTTTGTTTTCTTTGTGGCAAGAAGGCTGCTAATGCAAAAACAAACATGAATGCAACTGCCCAGACCCAGTAAGCTTGGAAAGCCATATAAGCAAGATTAAGTACGATCTGTAGATATTCCATGTTCTTCTTTTAATAATATATCATCATATAAAGGTGCCATCATAATTAAGGGGATAGATATAGTCATTATCATTCCTGTAGGCATTTGGCCAAATACTTGATTGCCATAACTCGATAGTAAAACCCCACCATATGCGCTATATAGCGCCATTATTTTTTGTTTTAATACAGGGTGCCTGATATTCCAAACTATATATCCTCCTTTACCCATGATGTATCCCAACGTAAATAAATGAAAGCAAACACCTACAACCCCTGTTTCTGCCCAAATCTTGACATACCAGCTATCCGTTGCCAGAGACAGAAAAGAACCTGGATTAAACCGGGAACCCCAGAATCCTGCAGACCCAATTCCGCCTCCTAATGGTCTCGATGCTAAGTATCGACCAAATTTTTTCTGATTATCCAGTCTATTTTTTAATGAAGGGTTATTGGGGTCCAATGCTGTCCGCATTCTTCTAACCTGCTCTATTTGCTGAAAAGCTTTCGTATATTTTAATATATAAAATACCATAAAGATGGCCAACAAGCCTGGAATTAGAATACGGAAATTCTTAGACATGATAAGAAATATTAATCCTCCGGCTGCAGGTATGGCCAACGCACCTCGGGTACCGGAAATAGCAAACCCGATAAATGTCAAAAGCGCACATATCCCATAAAAAATTCTGGTCTTCATTTTTACCTGCCCCAATAAGATAATACCTGCTATTAAGCTCATCATCGCTTGCGATGCACCAAATTGACCTGCATCACTATAAAATGAGAATACCCTTAAGACACCAAACAAAATATGTTCTTCATGGTGATGTTCATCCCACAGCCATCTATATTCAGCAGCATCTACTCCAAAGATCTGTTGTCGCAGCCCCCAAAGTGTACCCACAAGTGAGATGGTCATGATAGTTACCAAAAAGAAATCCAACCACTTAGGGTGTCGGTACAACATAAAAACCAATGTTGCGCCAAGTAATTGATAAAAACCCACACCCCGCATTGCATAAAACCAAGCTACTGGCCCAGGTGCTTCTGGATTCACCAACTGGAACATGATAAATCCATACCATGCTAACAGCACAATAGCGATATCATTTTGGAGGGGAGACCAATCTGTATTTTTGAAATCTCTAAAAATTAGGCCCAGCCAGGAAATGAATAAAAATATATCCAAGGTAAGTCCCCAGGGAAGACTCAGATATCTACTAAAGCCAGATATAAAAAAAGACATAAATAAAGCAGAGAATAATCCTATTCTTGGATTGACAAACATGGCTCCTACAAAAAATAGTCCTATGGGAAGTATGATGAGTGCCAATCCTCCTATTAACCCCATTTTACTTGCAACAAATCCAATCCCGCAACAGATCAGCATCAGTGCTAATTGTTTGTGTAGCGGGAGAAATTTATCTGACCCTACCCTTCTGGTTATGGGATTCCTAGGCATTTTAATATATCAATATTTGCATATAATATAAATCATATATTACAATTATAAAAATAATATGCATTACCATTTACACAACAAACGTGGATGAGCTGATTTCATGTTTGTTTAGTACATTTTGAAAATCTGCGGCTCTCATTTTCCAAGTATTTGATTGAGCAAATGCTATTCTCTGCAGAAATTTTTGGGTATCAGATTCCATGAGTTCTTTCACAATGTATTCCATAAAAGTAGCAGTAGTATCACATATATGGGCAACAGATTCAAAGTCATCCATATCTCCAAACCTCGTGCTCACCACAGGAAGTCCGGTAGCCAAATATTCATTAATCTTCATGGGGTAAATACCTGCAGTAAATTCATTTCTTACAAAGGGGATCATACCTACATCCCAGGAATGAAGAAAGCTGTTGAGCATCTCAGGAGGCTGGGGGCCATGGAATTGGACATTAGGATACTGCTTGAGTATATTGTATGTCTTTATAGAGGAAATTCTTCCGACAAATTGGAAACTAATATCAGGCATTTGTTCAAAAACCTGCTTCAGTAAGTGCGTATCCAGACGATCGTCGATACTTCCCAAATATCCCACCACCGCTCTCCTGTATGTCTCTTGTGATTGAGGTTCTTTAGGTTCAAATAAAGACAAGTCTACACCATTAGGTATGCGAATACAGCAAGGCTGTAGTTTTTGTTTTTTCAACCTGAGCTGATGCGAGGTAGTTATAACACAATCCACCCTGGGTAAAAATTTCTCCTCAAATGGTTTCCCATGACGAGCGATCCATTTCGCAGCCCCTATTTCATCATAACAATAGTATATGAGCCTGCTTTCACCCAACTTCCGGGCCAAAGGTAGACCATACATAGGATTTAACGCGTTCACGACCGTATAATTCTTCAAATTTAACTTTCGTATTGCTCGTTTAATACAACGTTTCATGAACCATGCATTGATGCGAATTATCAGTTTCGCCCAGTGGAAAGATTTGATCCAATGGTAAGGTATAGTAGGTGGCAGGCTTAACACGCAGATACTAGAACTAGGAAGGATTACATATCTCATTCTGTCTTCCCATCCCAGTACTCTTTTCCAAGGGATATATGTATGTGCCCCCATGATTCCCTTGAAAACATCCTTCCATGTATATGCGTAATCCACAAAAAGCACCCGATTTGATTCAGATAATGCACACATAAGTTTTACAGTAGACTTGACATAATCTCCATCCCAGGCAGGGAAACTCACACAAATGATATGTTGCTCTTTCATAGTATCATATTTTATTCTTCTCAGAAAATCCCATTCCTGCCATTTTCTTAACAAACTTCCTCAACCAACTTCTACGCTTAGGTATTTCACCAATAATCTCTTCCAGTACGTCGGGTTGTGTGGCATTGACAATGAGTTTAGGCTCGCGTTGATAACCTGTTTTAAGTAGTTCCAGCGCTTTTTTATCTCCGTGGTTCCATATCTTATTAGCTCTACAAACCAATAGTGTAAGATGCGACTCACACAGTAAATTAAGCGGAAAGCTATTTGCCAGGATACCGGGAATTTCAATTATAATCCAATCGTATTCCTTTATATTTATTGAATTCTTTTCACATATATCAAACAGAGACCTCATGACTTCAATCTGTTTATCCATAGAATAGAATAAATTATCATGGTTTTGAATCACATCTTTTCTGGATGTAGACTTGGGATAAACAGCCAGTACTTTCTCATCCATGTTTCTAAGCCTGTCCACTATCAGATTGGTATTATAAGTCTTGCCTTCTTTTTCTCTCGTACTTGTAATTGCAATCACTTTGGGATAGGTTTTAATAGACATTAACGCTAGTTGCATGTCCTGGATTATCTGCTTTAAGCATCGAGACTGTACTTCGTCGAACCGGATTCCCTTCCATTTTTTGGGATTAGAGGGAATCTTAGGCATACCACCCGTTAATGACAGCCCAATCACCTTCACCGCCCTGGAAGGTTTCCTTAGCGTATTATCCAAAAACTCCATTGCCAGTAAAATGGCAAGTGGCAACACCATTCCTGCTATAAATCCAACGGCAACTAACATAATCCTTTTGGATGCTGCAGGTTTTGTTGGATAAAAAGGTGCATCCATAATTTTGAGATTGGTGGCCATCAACATATTTTTTTGATGGAGTAATGCCTGGTTATAGCTATGAAGATTTGCTAAATATTCTCGTTCAGACACATCGATCTCTCTCTCTATTCGCTTTAGCTTAGATCCCCAGGGAGCAAACTGACTGTATATTTGTTCAAACTCTCTTTGACGATTTTGAATGATTTTGAGACGAATTCTTGATTCTTCGATGCGAGTAATATTATCTAACCATTGACTCAACAGCTGCTCAGTGGGAATACCCTGAGGAGTATTATTGACGTAATAGCTCTTTGTAGCCGCGTCCAATATTGCGTGCTTAATGCTAGCTGCCCTACGTTTCATTCCTTCCAGATCGGATTGAGTTACCAAAAAAGCTTCATCATTCTTCCAGATAAAATGACTGTCGAATATTGTAGCATTCTTTCCTTTTTTCGCATTAAAAGCCAAAATATTGGAGAGCCCTTTTGCTGAAATAGAATCCGACCCCATTCCTTCCCTTCCCGACTTGTTGGCAGATAGGTTTGCAAACGTATTGGAATCATTAAATAATGAAGAATACTGTATTTTGAGCGTGTCATAAGAAACAGCATTAGAATCTTTCTTGTCATTGATGAGCAATTCAGCCCTGGCAATTTGAGCAGATAAGGACAATAATGAGTCTCTCAATAGTGAAATATCTTTATGCAATGCTGGTAAATCTGTTCTGCCAGACAGTTGAAATTCCAACCTTTTCCTTACCGTATCTGCAGAGGCAAACTCCATCAACTCACTGTTGTAAGTGGCATCTATCTCCTCTTTTTTAGATGATATAAAGCGTGTCTGTTCGTAATAGTTAATGATTTTATTATTTACCCTGAATGCCAACAGCTCATCTTCAGCAGCCCTTAATCTTCGGGCAGAGTTTTCAGTTGCTTCTTTAAAAAACCCTAACACATCTGCCGTCTGTGATTTTTTGATCTCCTGGTGTTTGCGAATAAAAATTTCTGTTAAAGTGGCCAGTGTTTCCCTACACATTCCCGGGTCTGTGGTTGTGTATGTCAATCTTATCATGTCACTGGAACCTTCTCGGGCTACCTTGATAGATTTGAGATGCTCTACCCCAAACAGAGAGTTACCCCCGACAATTAAACCAATAATGGGGTTGTCATCTGTTGCATCCAATAGCCCCCATACATTTTCATATGTGGCTTCAAATGAACCTGGGATTGTAATCTCTTTTAACAATGCAGGAGGAATATTTTGAGTGGCTTCGGCCCAGGATTCTGGGGAAATCATATAAAGGTTTAGCTCTTCGAGTAGTAGGCATTTTGTAAACAACGTAACACTCAATTCCATTAAGGTATTGTTGGCTGTTGCCAAGCTGATAAGATTGGCAAATTCATTTTGGGTATAGGCATAATCGACTTTGCCTTTGGTACTTTTCTCAATAGTGTAACCGGAAACTAAACCTGTGTTTATGAGTGTAGTAGAAGTAAATTGTTGCTTTTCGTTTCTGGTACTCCAAAATATGAGTCCAGATAACAGAAAAGCAGTTAACAACAGCAAAGTCCAATGTTTATATACAATTCGGAGAAATTCTACGAGAGACATATTAGTATATATCTTGTCCTACGACTTCTTTTAGTTCAAATAACGCAATCACACATTCCAACCTGGCCTTTTCTAAAGCCAGTTCTCTATTGGCCTTGGATTCCAAGGCCTGACTATATGCTTCGATAGGCATCTGACCTTCCTTAAAATATTTGTCTGCTACAGTAAATGTAAGCGTACCTGTTTCACTGGATTCCAACATGGCCTCAAATACACGTATAGATAATAGTACTTTTTGATACCTATCAATTACCTCCTGACGGATCAGATCTTTCGTTTCGTCTTTCTCTAAATACAACTTATCGACTTCAATCTCTTTGATCCTTAATTTTGCTTTCCTGTTAAATAAATCGCCAAGTGACAGCCCTACACTCACACCTGCATTGTAATTAAGAGATTGCCGATTTTGAAGGGCAAATGATTGATCTATACCTGTTCCATTTGACGTAACAATGTTTCCATTCCCATAACTAACGCCTGCCCCCATTTTGATATAGTTGAGAAAACTCCGCTGCTCTTGTTTTATTTCATACCTCTTGGATTCTATATCCAGTTCTGTTCGCTTCAACTGATGTGCTTTTTCAATTGCACGATCCACTAATACTTCTACAGGAGCAAGCTTTTGATCAGGCCATTCTGACCTCGGTCCCTCAAAGGATTGAGCATGCAACAATTGCAGACAAGTAGACGATAGCAGTAATCCCACAAAGAGTTTTCTGGGACTATGGACAACTTTTCGACCAATATTAAATGAAAACCGCTTTACATAATGAATAAACTTGGATGGCCATGCCTTGTCCATAAAAGGCTTCTCCAATAACAAATAGCCAATGATTGAAGCTATAGCGACGATAGGTAGCACCACGATTACTTGTATCAATAAATTGATAAGATACGTATCTGTAACATGGAGGTATTTGGTAAATAGTATGATGAACTCTAATAATGGAAGATGAATGAGATAGATCGTATAGCACATGCCTCCAAACGCAACAATCCAGGGCAAACGAAAGAATCTACTCATCAATTTTCCCCTAAAAGCTGCTATAATAAGTAGACATAAAGCAATCAGGAAGATTATACTTTTGATATATTCTTCTGTCCAGGTATACATCATCGTGATAAATGATGCGACACCTAACAGATCCCAATAAAATGCCTTATTCCATTTTTTGGCATTATGTACAAAAATATCTGCTAAAAGTATTCCTGCAAGGAAATGCTGAAATTGGCCCAATAAGGAAAATTTATAGGGTGCATACTGCCATCCCATGTAATGTTGGAGTGAAATGTATGAAAGAATACTAAAAAAAGTAACACCCTGTCGAGTAAGATGATGGGGTATTTTATACAGAAGTAATACCAAAAAAGGTGCAATCAGATAAAATTGTATTTCAATTTCCAGTGACCATGCTACAGGATTTATGATAGAAAAATCATCATATACTATGTTGTGGAGATAAAAAATACTCGCCATGTAATGATGAAATAGCTCTGGAACCGCAAATTGTTCTCTTAGAAACAACACAATAAAAAAGACCGTCATCCATATTAAGTAGGGTGGCTCGATACGTGTAATTCTTCGATAAAAGTATTTTCGATAAGACCACGATCTCCTTTTTTCTGCTACTTTGATGAACGGTAAACTCAGCACAAATCCACTAATGGCAAAAAATAATAATACTCCTACTGAACCTCTGCTTACTGCAAAAGCCCATGGATTTTCATTGATGGGCTGAGAGAAAGTACCCGGAAAATTTCTGATTAATCGCTCACTCAGATGCTGAAGCACCACGGGTAGTATAGCCAAAAACCTCAACCCATCGATTTCTCTTATGATTTTACCATTTTTTGTTTTCCTAAATAGCAAGTATGGGAATCTTCCAAATATTTGCTTAAACATACATCGTAATTTTTCAGAACTTGTCGGTTACGCTTTCCGTGGATGATTCAGACTGTAAGCACCTCTACACATTAGCTTTCTGTATAACAGCAGGAATTGTTTTCAGTAGGATTTTGATATCCATCCATAGACTATAGTTCTTAGCATATACTATATCCCATTGCTTGCGACGTTCTGGAGAAACATCATCTGTACCTCTATCATTTATCTGCCAAAGACCTGTAATTCCGGCAGGTGCCATAAAACGCAGGGTAAACTCATCACTCGTCAGTTTCTCAGCCTCATATAAGGGTAAAGGTCTATTACCTACTAATGACATATCTCCTTTAATGACATTGAGTAGTTGCGGGAGTTCGTCTATACTCGTCTTTCTGATGATATTGCCCACCCAAGTAATTCTCGGATCATTTTCAACCTTGAAAAAAGTACTTTTTTCTTCTGCCCTTTTTCCTTGTAAGAACTCATTTTCATCGATCCATTGATCATCACTCACTAAAAATACTTCCTGCTCACTCATTGAAGTCTGATTTTTGTTCTCTCTCTCTTCTTCTGCATCATTTGTATATTGATTTTGACCTTTAAGTTGATCAACCATTTTGTCTGCATCTACTCGCATAGACCGAAACTTGTAGAAGTCAAATACCTGATAACGAAAGCCTACGCGCTTTGATATATAAAAAATGGGGCCTTTTGACTCCAGCTTAATCAAAATTATTACAACAATAAAAAGCGGTGATAAGGCAAGCAGAATACAAGTAGCACCTACAATGTCAAACAACCTCTTCCACAAGGGTATTCTATAGCGAACATTCCCTGTTTTTTCTTTGTGAGCAAGGGAATTAAGATTCGAAGTAACATTCATTTCTTTCTGCTGCTTGTACATGAATAACGTTCATTGAACCGCTTCCTCAACCAAATCCCTACTTTTGGCTATGAAAGCGCTGACATGTTTAGATACTTATTTACTCTTAATTCAAGTTCTTTGGGATTGAATGGCTTCAATATATAATCAGCAGCCCCGAGTTCCAGGCATCTTATACGCTGAGAACTTTTATCCACCCCCGATAACATGATAACAGGAATATCTTTTGTTGATGTATTAACTTTCAACTGTTCCAGAAATTCAATACCTGAAATATCAGGCATAACAATGTCTGCAAGAATCAAGTCTGGTCTATTGCCTTGATCTAACCAGTTCCATGCTTTAGCAGCATGATCCAAGCATACGATATCGTATTTTTTATTGAAATAGCCTTTTAGAAACTTTTGCATCATGTCATTGTCATCAAGGATCATCAATTGAGGTACAACTTTCATATGATAAAATTAGATTAGTTTGTATCGCACAGATGCGAATATACATAATTTACAATTAACGTAATAAATTATTTTCGAATTAATATGCCCTTGTCATCAAATTTCGTAATCTTTGTGTTTCTTCTTCCACAATAGGTTTCATTTCTTGGATTTGCTGAATGAGTCTGATATAGAGATCCTCTACAACTTGTATATCTTCCACATCCCTACTCGTACTATCAAGTTCTGCTGCGATATGGTACAAGTCTGTCAAACCCACTAAACTAAAGCTAGATTTGATTTTATGAGCTATCCTACCCAGCTGAGTGACGTCTTTTGCCCGATAGGCATCTTCAAGCATTACTAACTCCGAAGGCATCAATTCATTGAATGTCTCAAACATATTCAATGCATATTCTACATCATTCTCATAGTAGTCTACTAGCATTTGTTTATCTAATTTCTCTGTACAGTCAGCAAAGAGCTTATTTGTTGGTAAATCAGTCATAACTTAGATATATTAAATATTTGAATTATCTGCGGAGTAATTAAGGACGCCATATGTCTTCTTTTTTTGGGTTTCAGGCTTGCCTGGAAGACTTCTTGGATATTTTCGTCCGTTGAGCAGTAATCCCACAACCGTACTTCTCACAAAATAATGATAGGTAAAAAAGCACAGTGTAAAAGTAACTATACAATTTATCATAAATTTGACATGTACCGATATTTGAATGGGACCCATTAGTCCAGATAACCAAACTATCAAAGGCATATGAAATAAATACACCCAATAAGACGCATCTGAAATATATCTACCTAAAGGTGAAAAGTGATTTAGATACTTCAGGAATAATCCTGTAAGACTGAAAACCATGAGCCATATGATAACTGCCCCTGTACCCATCGTCATCCAGTGAAATACAGTAAATCGGTCAAGTCCAGATGCAACAAATTGATGAGTTGCATACATATTAATAGGAATAAGACTCACTGCAAGCAATAACTGAGGCCAGATGGATATTTTAAACGTATCAATTAATGATCTATGTTCAAATAATAGCCACCCAAATGTATAAAAGATCAGATACGCAAAAAGTATTTTCACTGCCGGTATGGGAACTGCGGAAGTATCCAATGTACCAAGTCTCATGGGTATTAGTGAAACCAACGTGAATGCAGATAAAACTGGCACTCTCAAATTAGATTTCATCAACTCTACGAATAGACGATCTACAACCAGTTTCATTTTAGATAAGCCCTTATTCTTAATTAAAATGATACATGCAGTGATCATATAGATCATCATTAAATAGTAAAGAAACCATAAATGCATGGTTTTAATATCTGATAATGAAAAGTTTGTTATATATGACCTGATGTATTCTACCCCTTTTCCAATTGGATATCCTTCAGCAAAAGCAAATCCGGTAAAAACAATAGGGAATAATAGAACCCAGAATATCACAAACGGTATTCCTACTCTTTTAAATCTATTTATCATCAACTTTCGCAATCCTCTTTTGTAGTACAATAACGCTGCAAAAAAACCCGCCATTACAAAGAAAATAGGCATTCTAAACAAGTGGATAATATTGACAAGCAAATCGTAGACTGGAGAAGTTTGGGAATCGTGATATCCCCAACCTTTAATAGCTGAAACATATGAAATAGCAGAGTGGAGCAATATTCCCAGTAGCATCATTACCGCACGGAGACTGTCCAGTGCATGATATCTTTGACCCATATAATAAATCTTGTTACATGGCTCAAATATAAATCATAATTTTTAATTATTAAAATATATTTATTTCGTAATATATATTACTCCCAGTTTCTGCTCAGAAAATTTGCAACATTTAGGAAGGCGATATCTTTCTGCTTCTTATCATCTGTAATAATTCCTTCC
>CAZZEC010000095.1:0-22432 GCA_964652565.1 uncultured Bacteroidia bacterium | reverse complement strand
CAGCTCGATATCGCAATACAAACTAACAATCCATATGTGACAATTATTTTAGATAGTCGCATATAATAAATATAACGACTTCAAGCAATAAGTACACGCTAAATTATATGCTTATACTAATTACATAGAATACAGACACATTTATCAAGCTGTGTTAAATGATTATCCAGGATGTTTAACAAAGAATACTATTATGATGTCTATGCGGGTATGGATAATTTTCAGGGCAAACGCACCAAATTTTATAAATAATTCATTGCTAGTTAATTATGATTAAAATATTTATATATTGAATCAACTTAAGCTACTGACTAGCAGCTGTTAATGATTTTAGTGCGTTTGCCCTGGATAATTTTTATATTTTAATGAATACAGAATGTCTTAGTAACCGAAGAATCTTGAATGCGTGATATGTTGAATATATTTAATTCGAAGTTGTGGACTGTCCTTTTGGGATTGTGTGCACTGATTAGCTGCGAACAACATGAAGCGGATCCATTGTTCTATCAAATTTCCCCCACTCATTCTGGAGTAGATTTTGTGAATCGTCTCATACCTACTGACACATTGAATATTATCAACTTTAGGTATTATTACAATGGTGGAGGGGTAGGTGTTGGCGATGTAAATGGAGATGGGTTACCCGATCTGTACTTTTCAGGTAATCAAGTTAGCAGTAGATTATATATCAATCTTGGAGGGATGAAGTTTAAAGATGTTACGCTTCAAGCAGGTGTGAATACTCAACGTTGGGCAACTGGTGTAGCTATGGTTGATATCAATGCCGATGGGCTACTCGATATATACGTAGGCATGTCGGGGAGTGAACACCCGAGTGCAAGAACCAATGTTTTATTTGTAAATCAGGGAAATGATAAAGGGGGAATTCCTCATTTTATAGAACAGGCTTCTCATTATGGGCTCAATGATGCAGGTTATACTACACAAACGGCTTTTTTAGATTATGATCTGGATGGAGATTTGGATGCATATATCCTTAGCGCATCCAACAGTGATTTTTACGGTCTAGACATTCGGTCTCCAGTTGAAGATGGCACTGGTACTTCTACTGACAGGTTGTATAGAAACAATGGAGATGGGACTTTTACTGATGTATCTATTGAGGCTGGTATTACTATCGAAGGTTTTGGGTTAGGAATAGGTGTGACAGATATCAATCGAGATAGCTGGCCAGATATATACATATCCAATGATTATCTTTCAAGTGATTTATTATATATCAATCAGGGAGATAGTTTGGGCATTCATCAGGGATTTAAGGAGCAAGCGGCCCAATATATGAGTCATCAGAGCCATTTTTCCATGGGGATGGATATCGGCGATATCAACAACGATGATCGTATGGACATATTCACCCTGGATATGTGGCCAGCTCATAATGAAGGGCAAAAAATGATGGCTGGTGTAATGGATTACGATCGTTTTCAGCTTGCACTCAAGCGAGGCTATGTTCCGCAATATATGCGAAATATGCTTCAGTTAAACCGAGGTATGGACAGTTATGGGCGTACGCAATTTAGTGAAATCGGTCAATTTGCCGGGGTTCATATGACCGACTGGAGTTGGAGTGCACTTATGGCTGATTACAACAATGATGGATGGTTAGATATTCATGTGACCAATGGTTTTGCCAAAGACATTACTAATATGGACTTCGTTGCATACGATATGAATGAAGCTTTTCATATTGCCAACACAGAAAGCAGAGAAAATAAAATCAAAGACATCTATAATAAGCTTCCTAGCTTGAAGCGACAAAACTATTGCTTTACCAACCGCGGAGATTTTAAGTTTATCCCTGCTCTCTATACAAAAGATAAACTGCTTTCATTTTCCAACGGTGCAGCGTATAGCGACCTGGATTTAGATGGAGATATTGATTTGGTTGTCAATAATATTGATGAACCAGCATTTATTTTGGACAATCAAACAAATACACAGAAGGATCATAAATGGTTACAGATTCGATTGGAGGGAGCAAATGGAAATCCCAATGGAATTGGAACACGTATCACTATCCTACATGGGGATAAGAAGCAGGTACGCGAACAGAATCCCTACAGAGGATATCAATCTACAGTTGATCCAATTATTCACTTTGGTCTAGGTAATGATACGATTGTTGAGAGGCTTGAAGTAATTTGGCCTGATGGGAAAACTCAACAGATAACAAATATTAGGGGTGATCAGATGTTGAGGGTTAAATATACAGATGCACATAGAGGACAAAGCGAAAGTAAAGCAGAAGTGCTTGCAACTAAACGGATCTTCAATGAAATCAATGATTCCTCGTGGTTATCATTCAGACACAAAGAGAATTCCTTTGTAGATGTCAAATTTCAGCCTTTGTTATTGATGCAGCATTCCACATTGGGACCGGGTATTGCACAAGGAGACATAGATAAAAATGGATGGAGTGACTTGTATATCGGAGGGGCATTTGGTCAGTCAGGTAATGTCTGTCTGCAGCAGGCGGATGGTTCTTTCATATATACAGAAATTCCAGGAGAGAATTACGAAGATGCCGGTTCATTGTTGTTCGATGCAGATATGGATGAGGATCTTGATCTTTACGTAGTAAGTGGTGGAGCCATGTATCCAGACCAACATATCAATTACACGGATAGGTTATATCTCAATGAAGGAAATGGGATATTTAATATGTGTAAAGAATGTTTACCCGAACTTGCTACAAGTGGTTCTTGTGTCATAGCCGCAGATTTCGATCGCGATGGTGACCAGGATCTGTTTGTAGGTGGGAGAATGATACCAGGTACTTATCCAATGCCTCCAAGGAGTTATCTATTAGAGAATGATCGAGGTGTTTTTAGGGATATTATTTCTGAAATGGATTCAACTTTGGAGCAGATAGGAATGGTTACTAGTGCATTATGGACGGACTTCAACCAGGATCAATGGGTAGACTTAATCGTAGTAGGTGAGGGGATGCCCATCACATTTTGGGAGAATGATCAAGGTGTATTGAAGAATATTACCTTTCAGATAGATTTGATTGAAAATAGGGGATGGTGGAATAGTATTTCCGGTGGGGATATGGATAATGATGGAGATATTGACTATATCTTGGGAAATCTGGGATTGAACTCCAGATTCAAGGTTTCTGCTAAATATCCCTTTTTGTGTTATGCTAAAGATTTCGATCTGAATGGCAAACCAGATGCAGTGAGCTTTGCTTATCAATCAAATGCCAAAGGACAACTCAAACTTTTCCCCGTCCATCCTCCTATGACAATGTTGAATCAATTGGTATATCTCAAAAAGAGATTTAACCGTTTTGAATATTTTGCGTCAGCTACTTTAGATGAAATTTTTAGCGCAGAGCAATTAAAAGATGCTTATAAACTGCAATATGAGTATGCCGCTTCTGCCTACCTTGAAAACCAGGGTAGGGGTAAATACACACTTAGGCCCTTACCCGATATTGCTCAATTAGCCCCGATTTTTGGTACATCTGTATGTGATATAGATGGAGATTCATACCTGGATATACTTTATACTGGTAATTTTTATGGCGCATCTGTCGATATTGGGCGATATGATGCGCTAATTGGAGGGTATCTTAAAGGAAATGGAGATGGAACTTTTACCCCAATACCTCCTGGCATTTCCGGTCTGTGGATTTCAGGTGATACACGTTCTATGGTACGACTACTCACTCCAAATGATGAAAGATTAATTGTAGGGCGAAATAATGATATTCCAAATATATATACTCGAAATTTCCAGCAAAATATTCAAGTAAAAGAGTGGGAAAAAGGTGCATTAGGTGCAAGAATATATTTTTCAAATGGGTCAATGCGCAGAGTAGAGAAATATCAAGGTTCGGGTTTTTGGTCTCAGACACCAAACTATTTCACTGTACATACAAATGTTGATTCGGTGGTATTCGATCAATGAATACAATTTTTTCCATGAATGAATATTGACTAAAGACTTGTCTACTTTTTTTGAGAAATAGATGAGTATATGAGTATGATTGCTATCTCCACGTTCTTTATTATTAAAAATACCTTTAACTATTTCACATCTATGAATGGGATTATTACTAAGCTAACTTCAGCAATAGTGGTCCTGCTACTATTGCTGGGGTGTCAACAAAATAAAGAGAAAGTATATTATGTAAGCCTCGATGGCAAAGCGGGAAATTCCGGGACTTTAGAAAGCCCATTTCCTACATTGCATGATGCATTGAGAGCTATTAGAGCAAAGGAGATATCCCAGCAAGCTATTACCGTATATATTCGAGAGGGAGTATATCATTTAACAGAAGAATTGCTATTTACTGAAAATGAAATAGGTACGAAAGAACATCCGATTACATGGAAATCATACCCCAACGAACAGGTATTAATAACTGGAGGAGTAAAGTTAGATCAGTTTGAACCTATCAATGATCAGAAAATTCTGGACAGGATTGATACAAGATATCACGACCAGATTTACCAAATCGATTTAAAACCCTATAATATTACCGATTATGGAGAAATAGATCCTCGTTCTGGAAACCGGATAGAACTATTTCAAAATCAGCAATTCATGACTATTGCCCGCTATCCCAATGAAGAATGGCTTACGATCTCATCTGTCCCACAGAGTGGAGATCAGGTATACGTGCGTGAGACTGATCGAATTCGTTATGGGATACCTGTTGGACAGCATTATGGTAAATTTACCTATGATACAGATCGACCCATGTCCTGGAAAGAAGATGATAATATTTGGATGTTGGGATACTGGGTATGGGATTGGAGTGACGAATTTCAGCGAGTGGATTCCATTGATAAAACCCAAAAGGTAATCTATCCAGCGGAGCCTTATCATCGATATGGGTATCACGAGCGTCAGCGCTTTTATTTTCTGAATATTCTGGAAGAATTAGACCAACCTGGCGAGTGGTATCTGGACCAACATACTGAAGTTCTGTATTTTTGGCCCAGGGAGTCTCTTTCTGGCTCAGAAGTATGGCTTTCAGTGTTGAATCAACCATTGATCCATACGCAAAATGCTTCTCATCTTCGTTTCGAAAACATAAGTTTTAGTGCTTCCAGAGGGGAGGCTTTCCAAATTAATGAGGGTTCTCATGTCTTTGTAGGAGGCTGTACCTTTTACAATATGGGTAAAGAGCCCATTATTGTCAATGGAGGTAAATATCATCGTATACAGGGATGTGATATGTACGAATTAGCAATGGGAGGAGTACAGCTCAATGGGGGAAACAGAGCAACCCTCGATTCTGCTAACCATATTGCTACTAACAACCACATCCACCATTTTTCCTATCGAGTGAAGACCTACAGACCGGCACTTCAGGTAGGTGGAGTGGGTAATATTCTATCCCATAATCTCATTCATGATGCTCCTCACATGGCTATAGGGTTTGGTGGGAATGATCATTTGATAGAATTTAATGAAATATATCGAGTGCTCACAGAGACGAGTGATGCAGGTGCCATATATAATGGGCGGGACTGGACAGAACGAGGGACTATTATTCAATACAATTACTTCCACGATTTAGGACTGAGTCTCTCTGGCGAAGGATTTCATGGAGTCATGGGAGTATACCTGGATGATTGCCTTCCAGGTACTCTTATCAAAGGCAATATCTTTGAATCCATTAATCGAGGGATCATGCTGGGAGGGGGACAATATAATACGGTAGAGAACAATATATTTATCAATTGTGATATAGCCATCCACGTTGATGCAAGAGCTAACGGGTGGGCACAAAAGTATGCTGTAAAAGGAGGAGGTTGGGAAATGTACGAAAAATTAGCTGAAGTAGATTATCAAAATCCTCCCTGGAGCACTCGTTATCCCGAACTAACAGACATTTTAGACAATCCATATGATCCTGTTGGTGTATCAATCAGAAACAACATAAGCAAAGGTAAATTGTGGCTTGACATGAAAGAAGGTACTGATTTTGAGCTTATTGAGGTTAAACAAAATCTTGTGGCTGATTCGAAGCTCATTCAATGGGACGCAAGTGAATCTGAAGGGGCTGAAATGAATTCAACCGATGATCAAGGTGTCATACGTATACTAGAGAAACTTCAAAATCAAATCTTTGATTCTGAGGAAGTTCAATTAGGAGTTGTAGATCGATCCCTCGTACTCCCACAAACAATGAATATCCCATTTGATTCTATACCCATTCATGAGATCGGATTACAACAAGATTCTTTTAGGCATGCACTTCCCATACTTTAGACTGTTCAAATACCATAAATCATGACCAATAGCTATGGAAAGGAAACTTAATTCGTAGCTGTGAGGACATAATAATTTGATTTACCCTAGTGTATTCAAAGCCATCATCTTCTATATTTTTATAAAACAGAGGTATTTATACATGAGAATCAAGAAAATGCATAAGTATAATATTATCGTTGTGTGGGTATCCATTTGTATGAGTTTGTGGGATTATGGATGTGATTCATATTCAAAGGATTCTTTACCCATATTGTACTCTCCCAATCAAAAACTAAAAACAGTATTAAGAAAAGTGGACTCCAGTCGTTTGGAATATGCACTTATTTCTGAATCGGATACAATATTGGGTTGGTCATCTTTAGGGTTACAGATTGAAGATGATGCAGATTTAAATGATCATTGGGAAATACAGAGTACTGAATTTCGCAGCGTAGATGAACGAGTTGCTACTCCCTTGGGTGAGCGAGACTCCGTAGTCAACCACTTTAATGAGTTATTATTGAAAATGGTTCAAGGAGATAAAATGAACAGGCAGTTTTCAATAACACTCAGGTTGTTCAATGAAGGATTAGCCTTCAGGTATACGATTACCGAAGGTGCAGGCTGGAAGGACACCATACGCATATCAGATGAGTACACTACTTTTTCTTTGGGGGAAGACTGGTCTGCCTATTACGAGGAGGGGCACGAGGGAGAATATCAAAAATTGTCGATTGGTCAATTTCCAGGGAGGTGTGAGCTTCCTCTTCTCATGGAATCCAATAAAGGATATGTCATTATCAATGAGGGTGCGTTAGAAAATTATTCAAGATTAGCGCTGTTAAGCGATAAGTCTACCTCCAATGTATTACATACCACACTTTTTGCATCGGTGAAAGTGCGTGCACCCTTTTCTACGCCTTGGAGAATTGTAAGGTATGCTCCCTCCCTGAAGTCTGTAGTGGAAGAAAATTATTTAACTCATGTCTTAGCTCCTCCCAATAAAATAGAGGAAGTTTCATGGATACAGCCAGGTAAAGCCATGCGTGTGATGACAAATATATTGAATACGGAGGGAGCTATCTCTGTTGCGGATTTTGCTTCGAATAATGGCTTGGAATATATAGAACTAGATGCGGGATGGTATGGCAAGGGATATGGTATGCAAAATGAGGGAGATCCTGAATCTGATCCAAGATCTGTCATTGAAGGCTTAGACTTACCCTATATAACCGATCATGCGCACAAACAAGGATTAAAAGTAATAGTTTATGTCAATAAAGTAGGCTTAGAGGGGCATTCGGAAGAGATTTTTCCATTGTATAAAAAATGGGGGATAGACGGTTTAAAATTTGGCTTTGTTGATGGTCGTACCCAGCAGGGTATAAACGATACGCACAAGTGGGTAGAAATGGCTGCTGACTATAAGTTTATTGTAGATATACATGATAATTACAGGCCTACAGGGATGAGTAGAACCTATCCTAATTTGCTTACGCAGGAAGGCATAAGAGGTAATGAGCATGGTCCTACTACGCGGCACAATACTACCTTACCCTTCACACGTTTTATTACTGGCGCAGGGGATTATACTTTTTGCTATTTACATCCCAGAGCTCAGGGTACTTCTGCACATCAATTAGCATTGGGAGTAGTATATTTTAGTCCCCTCCAGTTTGTATACTGGTATGGAATTCCGCAAGATTACACGGAAGCGATAGGCACTACTTTTTTTGAACAGCTACCTACGATTTGGAATGAGTCTCATTTTGTCAAAGGAGAAATCGGAGAGTATGTGGTCATGGCAAGAAGAAACAAAGACAATTGGTACATCGGGGCAATCACCAATGAGCAACGTCGAGAGATAGAGATAGATTTTGCCATGTTAGACATAGGAAAGAACTATGATGCTATTCTATATGAAGATACTGCTACTGAGTATGTCGATACAACAAAAAAGTCTTTAGATCATACATCTTCCATTGTGTGTAAACTAGAGCCTAATGGAGGAGTAGCAATGGTATTAACACCTCAATGAATACAGTTAAAATGTATCATGGGTTGTAGTTTCATCCTTTTCTTCTTTGATATCATCGAGCTGTTCTCGGATATTTCTGATTTTCTTATCAGTATCTGTATCTTCCCATTCAAGCGGAGTAGAGATAATAATGGGGTCTGTAGTCTCAGGAATAGCAGCTTGTTGGTCATTCTGTCTTGCAGAGTGGAATATATAGATAGAACCTGTCACAATCATAGAAGTTACCAATACCAATACCCCCATCATCATAACTTTTAACTGACTGTGTTTGGGCTCCAGGTTTTTCGAGCCAGAATTTTTATGCGGATGCGTGTCTGAGACAAACTTAAGTATGTTATTATAGGATTCATCTGAAGGATCTATCTCAACACGTACAAGTTTATCTACAACATGCTGATAGGACTCAAATGTTTCCCAAAGCTGATCGTCTGTATAAAGTGCATCCAGGAAAGCTTCACTTTCCCGGATACTCATTTCATTATACAAAAATTTAATAATGTCTTCTTCAGTGAATCTGTGCTTCATAGTTAATAGTGCTATCAGCTTCAGTAGCCAGCTTTTTGAGATTAAGAAGCGCGTATCTCATTCTACCCAAAGCAGTGTTGATACTTACATCTGTAAGCTCTGCAATTTCCTTGAAGGAAAGATCTGCATAGCTTCTCATAATGAGTACTTCACGCTGCTTATCAGGTAAGTGTTGGATAAGCTTTCTTATGTAACGCGCATTTTCGTCTCTTATTATTTCTGACTCTGCACTTTCTTCAGCACGGTGTACGGAATTAAAGATATCATAATCTTCGCTTTCCCTTTGAAGGGGAGTACGCTGGACTTTACGGAAGTGATCGATCGCCAGGTTACGGGCAATGCGAATTACCCAAGGTAAAAATTTACCTTCTTCATTATATTTGCCTGATCTGATCATAGAGACAACTTTGATCATTGTATCCTGAAACAGGTCTTCTGCGATACTTCTATCTTTAACTATGAGGTAAATAGTGGTAAATACCTTGGATTTGTATCTGTTGAGCAAGACTTCAAAGCAAGATTCGTTACCTTCGATAAAGCGTTTGATCAGGTCTTTATCTTGTAGATCTGAGATTAGCCCTTGGTCCATAGGCTGAGTTTGATTTAAAGTTGTGATTTAAGACAATCTATAGATCTTAACCTGGTGCTGTTCATAAGCGTGAATGGGCAATAGATCCAACAGCCGGGTTAAAAAATCGTATAAAAAAAGAACGTGAACTAAGTTTGACAATTATTCGAAATATCTATTAGTTGTATTTTAATTTTCTTGGTTTTTTATCCGATTGGATAGTTATTTTTATATGCTAAATGGTTAATTATTCTGTATGAATAGTATATACATAAAGAATGCCAGAGTGAACAATCTGAAGAATATTTCTGTAGAAATAGCGCGCGAAAAGCTGGTAGTTATTACAGGTGTAAGTGGTTCTGGTAAATCATCACTGGCATTTGATACATTGTATGCAGAGGGTCAAAGGCGATATGTAGAGAGCTTAAATTCTTATGCAAGGCAGTTTTTGGAGCGTATGGATAAGCCAGAAGTGGATTATATTCAAGGAATTGCGCCTGCAATGGCCATTCAGCAGAAAGTGAGTACTTCTAATCCCAGGTCTACAGTAGGTACGGTTACGGAAATTTATGACTATCTGAAATTACTTTTTGCTCGTGTGGGCAAAACATATTCACCCGTGTCTGGAAAAATAGTCACCCGTGATGCAATTAACGACGTTGTTGATTTCATTATTGATAACGAACCAGGCAGCAAGATTCTTATACTCAGCGAAATTTCTGTCCGTAGCAAGGGGTACAAAGCAGAGTTGGCACTCAATTTACAAAAGGGGTTTTCTCGAATATGGGAGGATGGAGAGATACAATTTATTGAAGAACTTCTCGAAAAACCCAAACTTCCCAAAAAGAAATCCTTTTACTTACTCATCGATCGTACAAAACTCAAACTGGACGATATTGATGATACGCGTTCCCGACTAGCGGACAGTGTTCAGACAGCCTATCAGGAAGGGTTAGGGAGTTGTCATATACAGATTAATGATGCTGAGTTGGCACATTTTTCAGAAAAATTTGAAGCAGATGGCATTTCCTTTGAAGTTCCTTCTGTAAATCTTTTCAGTTTTAATAATCCCTACGGAGCATGTCGAGCATGTGAAGGGTTTGGACGCATACTGGGTATAGATGAAGATCTAGTCATCCCTGATAAAAATCTATCGGTATACGAAGGTGCAGTTGCTCCCTGGAGAGGAGAGGTCATGAGACAATATTTGGATGAATTTATCGAAGCTACCTCAGAAGGAGTATTCCCAATACATAGACCGTATTTTGACTTGTCTGAAAAAGAGAAAGAGATGTTGTGGAATGGCACACATGGTGCTTGGGGCATTAACCAGTTTTTTCAATATCTGGGATCTAAAACACACAAGATACAATATCGAGTTATGTTGGCTAGATACAGAGGATATACCACCTGCCCCGAATGTAGAGGGAGTAGAATCCGAAGAGATGCGCTGTATGTGAAGGTGGATGGGCGGGACATTGCTGAGCTATTGTCTATGGAATTGGAGTCATTGCAAGAGGTAGTAGTCCAGCTAGCGCTAGATGAACGTTCTGAGAAAATAGCCACGCGCATACTCAAAGAAATTACTGACCGACTGGAATATCTTAATCGGGTGGGGCTAGGATATCTGACACTCAACCGTAAAATCAATACCTTATCAGGAGGGGAAATGCAGCGCATTAGATTGGCTACTTCGCTGGGAAGTGGATTAGTGGGTGCTATGTATATTTTAGACGAACCTAGTATAGGACTTCACCCCAGAGATACTGATAGATTGATCTCTGTACTGGAAGCGCTGCGCGATCAGGGAAATACTGTAATCGTTGTAGAACACGATGAGGGAGTGATGCATAAAGCAGATCAATTGATCGATATGGGGCCAGGTGCTGGAGAATTGGGCGGAGAAGTTGTATTTAATGGTAAGTTTGACGAGTTGAGAGGGGTAAATACACTCACTGCGAAATATTTAGATGGTAGAGAAGAAATCTCCCTACCTGAAAGGAGAAGAAAAGTGTCCAACTGGATGAAGTTGCGTGGTGCACGGCTCCATAATCTCAAAGGAATAGATGTGGATATTCCGCTGCATGCCCTAACCCTTGTTACAGGGGTAAGTGGTTCTGGAAAAAGTACCCTTATTCAGCAAATTCTTTTTCCCACAATTAGAAGACAGTTGGGAGAGTCTACTACCAAGTCTGGTCATCTAAAAGGAGTAGAGGGTGATTGGAAATTGATCAAAGGGGTAGAAATGGTAGATCAAAGTCCTATTGGTAGAAGCGCAAGGTCTAATCCCGCAACCTATGTGAAAGCGTATGATCACGTAAGAGAATTATTTGCTTCGCAGCCCAAATCTCAACTCAAAAACCTGAAACCGGGAAATTTTTCGTTTAATATAGATGGTGGAAGATGTGATGAATGCCAGGGGGAAGGTTTTGTAACAGTGGAAATGCAGTTCCTGCCCGATGTTAAATTGCTATGCGAGGTTTGTCAGGGCAAACGTTTCAAGAAACATATACTGGATATAACTTATAAGGACAAGAATATCGATGATGTGCTAAACATGACGATATCAGAGGCCTTGGTATTTTTTGAAAATGAGAAGAAAATAAAAAATAAGCTATCTGTGCTGGAGAAAGTGGGGTTGGGATATCTTCGTATGGGACAAAGCACAAGCACACTTTCAGGAGGAGAAGCTCAGCGTATGAAATTGGCTTTCTTTCTGAGTCAGTCCTCTCAAAATCAAGGGGTAGTATATATCTTCGATGAACCTACAACAGGTCTCCACTTTGAAGATATCAATAAATTACTTATCGCTATCAATGAACTGATTGAGCGTGGTAACACGGTTATTATCATCGAACACAATCTCGACGTGATCAAATGTGCTGATTGGATCATAGACTTAGGGCCAGAAGGAGGAAAAGGGGGAGGAAGGTTATTGTTTCAAGGTAAACCGGAATCACTACTCGAGGTAGAGGAATCATATACTGCAGGATATCTGAAGGGTAAGTTGTAGTAAGTTCCTTATTGAGTTGTGAAATTTTATTTTATGGGATACGTAATACCACAATAATAATCATGTTATACTAGCTTATTTTATTGTAAGATAATTTATCCTCTTGCAGCGATGTATAGCGAATATGAGAGGGGAAAGTCAAGGGGTGACCATTTATCTAAAACAACATTATGTATGTTCATGGCGTTGATTCACCCTCCTACGCCTCCCTCTCCACCTACACATACAGCCCTGCATGGAGGTAATCGTGATATATATTTAAATATGTCTAATTACTTATCATGTTCAGAATCACTTACATACAATCGAATGATGGAAAATTCCCAAAATCCCTTCGGGCTTCACACGATTACACCTTATATAATTGTAAAAGATGTCCATCGACTCATAGACTTTTTGGTGGATGTATTTAGTGGAAAGCAAAGAGGAGAAATAACCTACCGCGACGATAAGACAATCCAACATGCAGAAGTAAAGGTGGGTGATTCGATCATCATGTTGGGAGAACCCAGTACACAGGTGTCAGCGTTTGGTCCCATGACTTGTGGGATGTACGTATATGTAGACGATTGTAAAAAAGTCTATGAGAAAGCACTGGCCTGTGGTGCTACTTCTATTTCATCTCCGCGATATCATTCTCATGGAGACATGTATGCAGAGATCAAAGATGTTACAGGTAATATTTGGTGGATCGTTACACATGTAGGTAAACAATCAAATTGAGTGAATCATGAAAATCCATTCGACAAATTATGAAAACACATTCATCGAAATTGCTGATGATTGTCCGGCAGATGTGGGTCAGGAACCTCCCATGAGAGGGAATAAGAAGTCAGTTGCCAATTATCAGTTTGAGATGTTGCAAAACCATCCTTATCAGTATACCTCAGATGATATCTTTTTTCATGTGCACGCCATAAGAAAGGATATTGAGAAACAAGATTGGGAAATCGAGCGACAGAAATTCTTTTCCAAAGGACAACCTTGTTTCAGAGCCTCTCCGTTGACCAAGCGGTATGGTTGGGGCATACATAGTGATGAACATGGTAAAGTCGCATTGTATGGAGTGGAGACTAAAGAATATCAACAGTTTGTGGCAGATGATTCGATTAAAAAGGTAAAGGCAATGAAAAGTAAAAAGTAGAAAATTTTCATATAAGAAGGGGCCAGCGGGATTGCCGGCCCCATTGAGGTTTGGAATTTGAAAGGATAACTCTATGTACTACTTGTGAAGCTTTCTGATTTTTTAGAAGCGTGAAAGGTTGTACTAAAAGAAAAAGCAAGAGTCAATGGCGATAATTCTTTGCGATTAGTAAAGTCGACTTGTATAATTTATCTACACTGTGCACCACCTTGTTGAACTGCATATTGGGTATTTCCAATACGCCACTTCCCCTGACGAATCAATTGCTTATTCACGGGATATACATTGCTAGTGCCATTATTAAAAGCTAAAAATACTGCGGGCTGGCCTTGATAGGTTACTAGTTTCCAGGAACCAGAATTTTTACCATACGAAGCACCTTGCGCATTTCCTCCATAATCTCCATCTACTGAAAATGAACTGTCGTAGGTAATATAAAAAGTACCATTTCGGCAGTAATGTGCATAAGTTATACTACTTGCCACGTCGTCAAGAACATATGAGGTGCGGTTATAGATTACTACTAAGCAACCTGATACCATATTGTATAACTCTTGATCCTGAAGTGCTGGATAAGGGCTCTGAACCTGAACAGATTGATCAGGGTATGTTTGCATACTCTCAGAAGCATGTCCTCGATCGTGTTGAGTATAACTGTAATCAAAATCTTGCCCTTGGCTGGGAGATGTGTTGGTCATGTATTGAGTAAGATCTACTTCAGCAAGACTGTGTTCTGGGCTGATTTGATAAAATGACTCTCTATATCCCATCGATTCGATGACAAGCGCATCATTTGTAGTACTTGCTTGAAAGTTTGCGGGACCTCCTTGTGTAAAAATTGTTCCCTGAAACAATTGCTCGCTAATCGTACCTCTTAATACAAAATTACCCTCTTGAGAGGTAATTAATCCATGATATTCGTTATTAACTTGCTTGATTTGCAAATTGATAGTTCTATTTGCATTCACAAATGTACCCGTAAGTTTACCTGATTGAGAATATGTCATTACAGGATAACAGAGAATAGTGATACATATAAGGAGAAAAAATATTTTTTGGATGCTGTTCATGATGATTATGGATAAAAATTAATTGATGATTACTAATTGTTTTATCCCCAATAGGATAAACTAGTGATGGTCTATTCAATTAATTCGTAAAGCATTCAATGTTATCACTCAGAATATTATTTTTTGTGTTTGAATTAGTCATAATTTCACAAAATAGATGTACACATTCGTACCTGTTTTCATGTAATCTGTTAAATACCTGATTACAAGTATTCTATGTACTGCCCGCAATACTGAATGGTACGATTCTTAATTCTCAGGATTGGAAGTATCCTCCATTTTAACAATGTAGGGATCAAAGGTGTCGGATATAACCCATACTTCATCTCCTTCAGAAATTTCGCCGAGCGCAGATTTTTCTATATTCATTTTAAAGCTGTGATTACCCATCCAGATGATTATGGAATACACTTCATCGTTTAGCGATACGTTTTTGACCAAGCCTTTGGCTTTAAATTGGTTTTGTATCTCGTGGGTTACGAATAGATTTATAGGGAATCCTTCTGCAACGATTTCACCAGATTGTATCACAAATGCGTAATCAGCCATCTTAAGGATTTCTCGTTTTTCGTGACTAACCATAATAGTAGTTAGCCGGAATCTATGGTGTATCTCCTGGATATAATCCTGTAATTTCATTCTTATCTCATCATCCAACGCAGAAAAAGGTTCATCCAATAATAATATATCAGGTTTCCGAATTACAGCTCTGGCAAGTGCTACTCTTTGCTGCTGGCCTCCTGATAGCATATTGGGCTTGTATTTTTCTAACCCACTGAGTTCAGTGATAGCTATCAGCTCTTCTACAAGTTGATTCTCTTTTTTTTTCCCTAAAGCATAGGTCAGGTTTTGCTTAACTGTCATATTGGGAAAAAGGGCATAATCCTGAAATACGTACCCGATGTTTCGACGCTGAGGTTTGAGTGCAAAGTTATTTCTCGTGTCACACCATATGTTTCCATTCACTTCAATGTACCCTTGATCAGGAGTCATTAACCCAGAAATGATCCTTAATAGAGAGGTTTTACCTGCTCCTGACGGTCCATAGAGAACATAGAAGCCCATTTTGTCTATCTTTATGTCAACGGATAGATTCATACTACCTTCAGCACTGGCTAATTCTTTTTGTACACTGATGCTTATCATGTCATTTTTTAAAGTAGCCTCCGTTTATAAGATACACAATGAGGAGAATAAGGAAAGAAGTTGTAAAAAGAAACAGGGAATATATATGTGCAGAGGCATAGTTTAGGGTTTCCACTTCATCATACACAGCAATAGAGGCTACACGAGTTTTATCTGGTATATTTCCTCCAATCATCAATACGACTCCAAATTCCCCAATTGTATGGGCAAAAGTTAGAACAAGACCTGTAAGCATAGAAGACTTAATATTGGGGAGCAATACATAATATAAAGTAGTGAGCTTGCTTTTCCCCAATAGGTAAGAAGCTTCAAATAAGCTTTTAGGTAAGCTTTGGAATCCGCTTTGGAGAGGTTGCACCATAAAAGGAAGACTGTAAACCATAGATGCCAGGACCAGTCCCTCGAAGGTAAATACCAATTGAAGGTGTAGCGTTTCATTCAAAAATTTCCCAAGAGTTGAATTAGGACTGAATGCAATTAACAGATAAAAGCCCAATACTGTTGGAGGAAGAACAAGGGGCATACTGATAAGGGCATCAATAACCGGTCTCAATCTTATCTTGGAAAAAGTTAACCAATAGGATAGAGGAAGACAGAGAATAAAAAGAAGAAAAGTGGTTATAGATGCAAGTTTAAATGTTAGGTAAATTGGACCCCATTCTATCATTTCTACTCACTTAATTAGTTTTTTATCCATTAGTTTTATATCCATATTTTTCAAGGATACGCATACCCGAACTAGAAAACAAAAATTCATAAAATTGTTGCGCCTTGGGCTTTATTGTTCCCTTCTGAAGGACAACAACCCCTTGTTCAATGGGCTTATAACTGTCTATTGGCACATCTATCCACGTACCTCGATCTTTGATATTAGGAGATAAAACTACTGATTTGGCGGAGAATCCAGCATCTACTGTCTGAGAGATAATGAATTGATTGGTTTGAGAAATACTTTCTCCATATACGAGTTTGGGTTTCACCTGATCATAAAGCCCTAGGAATGTTAGCGCTTGAATGGCTGCTGTACCGTAAGGGGCAGTTTTGGGATTAGGAATAGCAATGTTGGAGTAAATAGTTGAATCCAAATCATCTATGTTTAATTTCAGATTGTCTTTCACAGACCACAGTACTAAAGAACCATAGGCATAAATTCGTGGAGGATCAATCGAGAATCCGTGGTCAAATAATGTATTGGGATATATCATATTAGCAGATACAAATATATCATAAGGTGCTCCTTGCATTATTTGAGCGGTAAGTTTGCCAGACGATCCTAACACAATTTCACAATCGATACCTGTTTGCAATGTGAAGGTGTCTACGAGTTCTTCCATAGCAAATTGTACATTTGCTGAAGTGGCAATGTACAGAGGGGTAGGAGAGGGGGAACTGCATTGGATAAATAGTACGGATATGAGAAGGAAAAACGAGTATGATGTCCACTTGAGCATGTATCTAAGCTTTACCAAATATACGCGTATTCTGAAAAATAAACTGGAGTACTTAAGTGGTATGATAAATTAATGTATGATTTTTCTTTTCTCAATAAGTGCGGAATTAATTCCGCACTTATTGAGAATTGAATAAACTCTAATATAACTTAAGGTCCCCCATTATTTATTTTACATAATTCATAAATTTTACATAATTCATAAATAAATCTATACGAAAGAAAGCATGATTGATCAGAAAGATCTATGCATATTCATCTTCTTCATACATGTCAGGGTCGTTAATCACCAATACTGGGATTTCAAGATGATTGACAAGGTCTTCTGTAATACTTCCATGGATTAAACGCTGTATAGGCGTTTTCTTAAATTTAGCAACGGCCACCATATCTGCATGGGTATCATGGGCAAAATGAGTGATCCCTTTTTCGAGACCCAAATCTCCCATTTCGTGTATAGTGGTAGGGAGCTTCCAACACAGTTTTTCAAATTCTTGCATTTTATTCATATATGCATCATTCTTCGCCTGATCGGGGGCAGTCATATCCACATGTAGTAAATGTATGTGTGAACCAAAGGCTGTGGCAAATTCGACTAATTCTTCAAAGGGTTTCTTTGCTGGAGCTTGAAAATCAGAAGCAAAGACAATGTTTTTCAGTTCTAGCTGTTTCCCGTCGACTGGATGTTTGATAACAAAGATGGGTCTGGGTGTATGTTTGACCAACTTCTGTGCATTGGAACCAAAAAGTATTTCTTTTAACCCATCGGCCCCGGTAGAGCCCATGACGACGAATTCAATATGATATTCATCAATTATTCTTAGGACATTATCAACGAGATCACCTGAATGAAAGCTTGTCCTTATGGGTACATTGGAAAGCCTATATTTTTCTTTCAGCTCATTAAATTTGCTTTCTGCCTTGAGTATTTTGTTTTTACTTTCAGGATAATCTTTTCTGGCTGATTCACTGAGTTCATGCCAAAGAGGATGTATAAATAGTCTGGTGAAAAACAGGACACCGTTACTAGTTTTCTCTGCAAGGTGTACGGCAAAATCCGAAGCCCAGGAAGCACAATCAGAAAAGTCAGTAGGAACGAGTATATATTTCATATTACAATGCGTTAAGTCTTAATAATCACTTAAAAGGTCAAGGTTTGAAGCGTTTAATCTTCAGGCCTTATGATGAGTAATGAAGGTTTTTCAATTAAATCTACCAGTTGTTCAGACACGCTTCCCAGTAATAGTGAAGACAATATATGATGTTTTTTGGCAGCCATAATGATGGTATCACATGAATGTTGGGAAGAAAACTCACAAATATGTTTGGCTACATTAAGATGTATATTAGGTAATAGATGGGTTTTATAAGTTATGCCCTTCCAATCTATCTCCTTTAAGGAGTTAGTCAACAGTTTTTCCTTTTCTGACCGAGTATGATTAAGTAGCTCTTCCTGTTGATAGCCAGTTTGGTAGTTTGAGGAATATGGAAGGTCAAATACATGCAGTAAATGGATATGCGGTAGGTTATCAAGCTTACTGCACCAATCTATGGATTGTTGGATGGCTGATACACTTTGCAGAGAAAGGTCTACAGGTACCAGGATGTTGGTTGTGTTAATAGACGCTTGATCTGGGACTAGCCAAATGTGAATTCCTGTATTTCTTAAGATTTTATTAATAGATACTTCATGATCTTGCCTATGAGGATGATACCCTATCATGAGTAAGCTTGCGCGTTTTACATCTGTCCAGTGTATAAGTTCCTCTGTGGGGTTACCTTCCAGTATATTGATCGTTGAAATATCAATATCCTCCCGAAATTCCATCAACATCTGATAAATCTGTTGTTGAAAACGTTCGTCCCAAGGTTCTTGAACATAGGTTGCACGTTGAATAATGGGGATTTCCAGTGAATGGGAGACATGTGCCCAATACAATCTGGATTGACGAAATAAATTTCGCCAATAATGGACAAAGGAAATAATAGAATGATCAGCTTCATTATTTTCCAGTCCTATGACCACTCGCTCTAGCATATATCCAGTGAAAATTAATTGTTATGAATCTATAAAAGTAAGAAACTATCCAGGGTGAGATAAATCACTGTATATATTGACTTAAGTCAAATATTTGGAGCATATGAAAAAAATAAGTGTTCAAAATAATATATGATGGTACAATAGTATAATTTCAGTAAGTAATCTAGGAGGAAATAGGGCCTGAAGCCCCGTATGAAACGCCTGGAAATGGAAGTCAAGAAATAATAGCTGGTACAATTGAGAAAATTTTGTTTATGATTATTCATATACGGCACCCTATATTTGTAATGACAGACACTTAATATGTACGTCGAGTATCTTAGGGAGATATTCCGTACAGCTAACAGGGATTTGGAAATCAATCTTGCAAAAGGAGAAGCATTAAGGGGCAAAATCGCTTCTCCTTGCAAGATTTTTTCTTTTATTCATCGATTCCCACCTACATGGGTAACTTGCTTGTGTACTACTCATTACAGTGAGTGAAACTACATTTGTGATTTAATATTCTTCAATTCTTGACTAAGAAGTTCTCTCGCTCTGAACAATTGAGCTTTAACAGTACCTAGTGGAATTTCTAATTCTTTGGCTACTTCTTCATAAGACAGTTCTCTAAAATATCGTAACTCAACTAAAGTTCGGTACTTTTCGGGCAACCTTTCAATAGCCATATTGAGATACTTTTTCCGTTGCTTTTTGAGCATAGTTTGATTGGGGTCAAGATTTTCATCTTTGACATCGAATCGGATATTGCTCCCATCATCCCCTTCCATCGGTTGGTCAATAGAAACCGTTTGGATTCGTTTCTTTCGGATAAAATCAATACAATTATTGGTGGCAATCCGAAAAAGCCACGTCGAAAAAGCATAAGTTGCATCAAACTTATCTATAGAATTAAATGCCTTGGCAAAAGCTTCTTGTGTCAGGTCTTCAGCATCGTCAGGGTTCTTGATCATCTTCAGCAACATATAGTATACCGATTTTCGATACTTTCTCAATAATGCTTCAAATGCTTTATTATCTCCTTGCTTTGCCGAGGCAACTAGTTCTCTATCTTCTTGTGTATTTTTGGATGCTTCAGGTTTTACTTCCATTCTGGACGTTTGATTAGTCCCAAGGGGACAATGATCAGGTTATAAATAAATATAAATGGATCTAACAACAAATAGATTATACTCAACCTTTTTATGGGGAAATGTAAAAAAAATAACGCGTATAGCCCATAACTAATTCCCAGTCTAGCTCCAAATATATAGAAAGTTGCAATAAAATCTTTTTTAAACAGTAAAGATAATAAAAATACAACATAAATGCTCAAGTGACTGAGTTGAAATAATCCTATCAATAATTTTGATTTCATCGTATAAGCTCCGCTAGCACTGAGGTGTCTAAATTTTTGAGTTAGCCATTCTGATAATGTTTCCTCAGGAGTAGAATAGGAAATACTTCTGGGAGAAATCATCGGTTGAGTATTCTCGGTCGTGGCATAGTTATTCACGAATAGATCATCATCTCCTGAAAGTAACGATTTTACATTTTCGAGTCCGCCTTTCTCTATAAATAGCGTTTTCTTATAGGCTAAATTCCTGCCTATACCCATATATGCGTAGCCTAAGCCAGCGGCGCCAATATATTGAAAAGCTGTATATAGCGTTTCAAATTGGATAAATAGATTTACGATGGTAGGCCTTCGATAATAAAAGCCTAAACCAAGGATTATTTCTTTGTTTGGACGTATATGAGCAGCAATTTCATCCAGCCAGAAAGGAGATACCCAACAATCAGCATCAGTTAAGGCGATCCATTCGAAAGAAGCTTCTTGAATACCACATGTTATAGCCCATTTTTTGGGAGACCAACCTGCTGGTGTAGCTTTAATCTCAAGCCAATTTAATGTAGGAACTTCCACTTGAAAAGAGGCTAATAGCTCGGCACTTTGATCTGTACATCTATCCAGTACAACGATGATTTCATATTGTGGATAATGTTGCTGAAGGATAGAAGGGAGGAATTTGGAAAGATTTAGGTATTCATTTCTTGCTGCAATAACTATTGATATAGGGGGTAAATGTGTAGTAGGATGTACAGGTGCTTTTGCTGTTTTCATCCACCCGTAGGTCAATAGAGATTGGAGACTGCAATATAACACGGATAATATGATTAGCATGAAGTCGCTAACACCCATTTCGTAAAAATTAGAAGGGAACTACTAAAATAAACTTACAAAAAAACCGACTTTTTGCAGATTAAATCTGAAAAAGTCGGAACTGTAGGGCAAACGCGCTAAAATCATTAACAGCTGCTAGTCAGTAGTTTAAGTTGATTCAATATATACATATTTTAATCATAATTAACTAACAATGAATTATTTATAAAATTTGGTGCGTTTGCCCTGTCAGAACTGTAAAGGTTAAGGCAATCCTTAAAAATAGGTTATGGATTGCGATCGCGTTGATTATACTTCTTTCGCTTGATATTTTTATTAGCAGCTTGCTGGCGCGTGTGCAGTACTACGCGTTCTTGCTAGGTTACAGCACCATCAGATTTTGCTTTTCGTTTACCTCTATTGATTCTTTTCTGTTGTTTTTCGAGGTTTTTGGCTTCTTTATAGGTAAGTTCTCCAGACTTGGCACCATGTACGATTCTTTTCTGCTGCTTTATTTGGCGTTTAGTAACTTTAGGGGTTTTAGTCTGTGCATTCACATGTTGAATGGTAACAACTCCCAATAAGAAACAAGTGAGTAGAATAAATTTGATTTTCATAATATATTAGTATATTTTATTATTTTATAAAAATACTATTTGGCACCAAATACATCTATTGGACAATTATTATTGAAAAGCGTTTAATCCGTTAATAAAAAAAAGGTTGTTTTCTCAGAAGAAAACAACCTTTTTTTATTAACAGAAGTAAAAAAACTATTCAGAGTAGGTTATTTGATGACTGTTATAGTACCCTCGTCTTCAAAATATATTCCTGTCACATCTATCGCTCGAAGACGATAGAGATATACCCCTTCAGGAACGGTGGTTCCATTATAAGTTCCATCCCAGCTAAAGGTAGGGTCAAATGTTTCATATATCATATTGCCAAATCTATCAAAAATCTGGAATAGGAATCTATTTAGTAGTCGTTGTTGTACGTTGTAAGTATCATTTATTCCATCTCCATTGGGAGAGAAAGCAGAGGGAATGAAGAAATT
>CAZZEC010000094.1:0-22752 GCA_964652565.1 uncultured Bacteroidia bacterium | reverse complement strand
AAGCAGCAATTTACAGGAACTAGTTATAATTTCTATGATTCAAACGAAGAATTATGGCATCAAACCTGGGTAGACAATCAGGGAGGTCATCTGCTCATTGAGGGTTCATGGGATGGGGATAAAATGGTGTTGAAGAGCGAGGAAGTAGATGATGGAAGTGGAAATATGATTATTAATAAAATTTCCTGGACTCCTCAACCTAACGGAAATGTCAGACAACATTGGGAAGTGTCCTCCGACCAGGGTAAAACCTGGAAAACCAGTTTCGATGGAATATATAAGAAAAAGAGCGACTAGGTAATTGCTTGATAAGCATAGATTTTTCCCATTTTTATACAAAAAATGACCGCTCAAACATAAATATCAACATTTCACCCTCAGTACTAACATTGATACTATATTCCTACTGAATAGATAATACTGAATACATGTGATTAGAGATACATTTGAGAGGGTCTCATAATCAAGGTATTACTAATATTATATTTGACTTAAATTTATTTCAAAAAATCTTACATCTGTTAGAAAGTATCCTTCTCCTATTCGTTTAGCAGCTTAAGATCAAATAGTTTTGTATTGTTTTGACACTCACAAACTAATTACCATGCTGTCCATCATTGATATACTACGAGAAATAAGAAGTGTGCGAATACTCATAGCACTGTTAAGAGTGCAGGTTGGATTAATGTTTTTGATCCTTGGATTACTACGCATACTGGTACACGATCTCAACTGGCTAACGGACCAGACATCACTGGCATATTTTATAGAAGCATTGAGTCAGATAGGATTTTTCGGGAACTTTATGGGGTTATTTCTCATCGTCACTGGGTTCTTTCTGATCAGTCAACGATTTGCAACATTAGGTTCGATGTTGTTAATCCCTATTTTGTTTAATGTGTTAATGAAGTCATTATCACTTGATATAAAAGAGGCCATTTTTATGTCAGCGCTAGTGTTTTTCAATGTCATTTTATTTATCCTTTGGGACTATGAAAAGATCAAGCCTATCTTCAATTATGATACGGCAGTGAGATTTAAATAAATTTTATCCAGGTTTTTCTTAATAATGATTATCACGACTCAATTCGTATAGGATATCGCTAAGAATTTCCAGCCTTTTAGACATTTGAAAAACGCATTATGTTCAATAATTTGATATCCATCTAAAGTCCATAAGAAATCAAACGTGATAATCACTAATACATACCGGATTACTTTAGAGTGTCCGGTATATTTTTTATGCAATTGCCCTAACCTCGTTTACCAAACCCTGAAGTGAGTTTTTAGCATCTCCAAATAGCATCCTGTTTTTTTCGTGAAAGAACAGTGGGTTTTGAATCCCAGCATATCCTGGACTCATACTACGCTTCAATACTATTGTGTTTTTTGCCTGTAGGATATCCAATATAGGCATTCCATAAATAGGGCTTCCCGGATCATCTTTTGCGGAGGGATTTACTACATCATTTGCCCCGACTACTACTACTACATCTGTATCGTTCAGGGCTTTGTTTGCGTCATCCAGATCCAATAATTTATCGTAAGAAACATCTGCCTCTGCCAGTAATACATTCATATGACCAGGCATACGACCAGCAACAGGGTGTATCGCATAAGAGACATTTACTCCATTATCCTCCAACAGCTCTTCCAGTTCATGTGCTACTTTTTGAGCCTGAGCTACTGCCATACCATAACCTGGTACTACTACAACATTATTGGAATAACGCAACAATATCGCTGCATCATTCAACGTAATCTCTCTGGCTACCTGATCTTCAGAACCTGCGGCTTGTTTGCCTGTACTACCAAAGCCTCCTACTATGACGTTTAATAACGATCGATTCATTGCTTCACACATTAAGATAGTAAGAATCGTACCTGATGAGCCTACAAGAATCCCACCGACGAGCATGACCTGATTATCATACACAAGACCTGCCAGTGCTGCTGCGACCCCTGTAAATGCATTCAATAAGGAAATTACTACCGGCATATCTGCTCCACCAATAGGGATAACAAATGTGATCCCGTATATTAATGCAACAACCATTATCCCAATTACCCATGTATATGTTGCCCCGGGGATAGATAGCTTATATACCATGCCCGCGACTAAACCTGCGAGTAAGATTAAATTAATTGCCGTTGGCTGAGGGAGTCGAACTTTGCGATCATTTATAAGGCCCTGAAGCTTTCCATATGCGATCAAACTCCCTGTAAATGCGATAGCTCCTACAAACATGGCCAACAATGCCGTCAAGTGTACTCCCGTTGAAACGCCAGCTCCTACTTCAAAACCTGACTGATAATTATACAATTCTACTACAGATATTGCCACTGCACATGCTCCACCTAATCCATTGAACACGGATACCATCTGTGGCATTGCCGTCATAGCAACACGTTTGGATACAACCCAGCCAATAATTCCTCCAATGATTAACCCTACAAAAATCAATACATAAGGAATAGCAGAAGGATCGTCATTTTCAATAGGCATAACTAACGTAAGAATAATAGCTAAACCCATTCCCAATGCAGCTTGAATATTACCCTTCCTCGCTGTCCGAGGACTACTCAGACCACGTAATCCAATGACAAATAATATTACAGATATTAGATAGCCTAATTTTACTAGTAAATCTACATTCATATGTTTTTTCTAAAAGACGATAATATTAGGAGATGATACCCTCTAAGAATCGAAGGAATACAAGTAACAGAAACACCTATTTTTTCTTTTTGAACATTTCCAACATTCTATCTGTAACGGCATGTCCTCCTACGACATTGATTGTACCGAGAATCATACCCAGGAAACCCAGACTCAGGTCCAGGTAATCATCTGGACCTGATTGACGAAGTAGAATGATCGCTCCTATAATGACCACTCCACTGATAGCATTTGCCCCTGACATCAGCGGAGTATGCAGTACAGTTGGAACATTAGAAATAAGTTCATATCCCAAAAATATTGCTAAGACTACGACATAAATCATAGTCATGTATTCGGAAAGAAACTGAAAGAAAATTTCCATATCTAAAAGGTTATATTTTAAATCTGAATTTGATAATTATTGAATCAACGTTCCCTGAACGATTTCATTTTCTAAATCTAACTCTTCAGTTCCTTTGGGAAACACGTATTTGATATAATTAAAGAAGTTATTACTCAACATTCGGCTGGCATGATTAGACATTTCTCCTGGTAAATTCGAATACCCCATGATGAATACCCCATGATGTTCAATAGTTTTATCGTTCTGAGTCAGTTTGCAATTTCCTCCTGAGACAGCTGCCAGGTCTACAATAACGCTTCCAGGCTTCATCGCCACTACACTATGGGACTCGATCAGAAGTGGAGCCTTTCTTCCTGGAATCTGAGCTGTTGTGATGATGACATCTGATTTTGAAGCGTGCTCATGGATAAGGGCTTTTTGCTTTTGCTGGTATTCTTCAGTCTGAGTTACAGCGTATCCACCAGCTGCCTGATCTTCCTGAGCTCCTTCAACCTCCACAAACTTTGCCCCTAAACTCTGTACCTCCTCCTTGACTGCAGATCGCACATCAAAGGCTGAGACTGTTGCTCCTAACCTTCTCGCTGTAGCAATAGCTTGGAGCCCTGCAACTCCAGCTCCCAGGATAAGTACCCTCGCCGGAGGAATAGTACCAGCAGCAGTCATCAGCATAGGAAAATAACCCGGTAGTCGATCTGCAGCCATGATTACCGCCTTATAGCCCGCCAAGGAAGCCATGGAAGATAGTACATCCATAGATTGAGCAATCGTAGTACGAGGTATGCGATCTAAGGTAAATGCCCTTAAGGACAGTTTTTTAATGTCTTCTACTAATTCCGTATTGACAAGTGGATTAAACAAGGATGCTACAGCTTGCTTTTCCGATAGTTTACTCATCTCATCCACTGTAGGTGGGACCACACTGACGATCAGATCTGCTCCTGCCAATACCTCATTGCGCGTTGTAAGTTTGGCTCCTACATCAGAATAGCTTGCATCAGCATAATACGCACTATCTCCTGCTCCTTGTTCCACTAACACTTCGACCTCCATGTCTAAAAACTTTTTGACTGTGTCAGGGATTAATGCAACACGTTTATCTTGAGGGGAATTAAGTAGACCTATTATCATGAAAATACCATTTACATTAGAAATCTTACGTTTCAGCTTCAAATATAACAGAGAAAATCAAATTTGGTTGGTAGATTGGGAATTTCTTCTTATTGATTAAATAAGCTGGTTTCAATTACCAATCCAACTGGAATAGGATTGGCTTGAAGTATGGTCTGGATCGATTCTTATTTTTAGCCAACATTCTCAAAAAAACGTGTAATTTTGCCACTGCTTTGTACTAATTACAGGTAAATTCAATACCGGTATATGAATGTAATTGAAGAACTGACATGGCGTGGGATGATTCACGATATTATTCCAGGAACCGAAGACTATCTACAAAATCATAAAGCTGCTATTTACCTTGGAGTAGATCCTTCATCTGATTCGATGCATATTGGGAATTTGGTGACTGTCATGATGCTGGTAAATTTCCAGAAACATGGACATACTCCTATTGCTTTAGTCGGTGGAGCTACGGGCAGGGTCGGTGACCCCTCTGGGAAAGACAAAGAAAGGCAACTTCTATCTGAAGATATCTTAGAGTACAATGTTTCCTGTATAAGAAATCAATTAGAACACTTTTTAGATTTTGAAGGGGTTAAGAATCCGGCAAAGCTGGTCAATAACTACGATTGGTTTAAAGATATGGGATTTCTCGAGTTCTTGCGCGATGTAGGAAAACACATCACCATCAGTTATATGATGAATAAGGAATCTGTCAGGAAGCGGATGAATAGTGAAGCCGGGATATCTTATACTGAATTTGCCTATCAATTACTACAAGGATATGATTTTTACCATTTATACAGTCATCACAACGTAAAAATGCAAATTGGAGGTTCGGACCAATGGGGAAACATTACCACAGGGACGGAACTCATACGAAGAATGACTCATTCTGAAGAGAAAGCCTATGCTGCAGTTTGCCCTCTGTTGACTCGAGAAGATGGCTCAAAATTTGGTAAGACAGCAGAAGGGGAAAGTGTATGGTTGGACCCAGCAAAGACTTCTCCCTATGAATTTTATCAATATTGGATGCAAGCGTCTGACTCAGATGCTGAAAAGTATATAAAAATTTTCACGCTTCAACCTCTAAAAGATATAGAAGAACAAATTGTTGCTCATAGGGAAGCGCCTCATAAAAGAGCATTGCAAGAATCAGTAGCAAAAGATATTACCAAAAGAGTCCATGGCAACAGTGGGTTACTTCGCGCAGAAAAACTCACACAGTTTCTCTTTAGCAAGAATAACTCTCCGGATTCTTTACTTGAGCTGTCTGAAGTGGAATGGGAAGATGTTACTCAAGTAAGCGATACCTTAACCATTCACAAAGAGAAAATCCAGGAGGGTATAAGTATCATTGATTTGCTGGTAGAACTTAATATAGCCAAATCCAAGGGTGAAGCACGTAGATCAATTGAAAAAGATAAATCCATACGAATTAACCTGGAGAGGTGTGAGGATGTAACGAAGGAGATTAATCTTGAACATGTGTATTTCAATCGATTTCTGCATATCCAGAAAGGGAAAAAAAATAAATTCATTATCAGGCTTCAATAGCGCGACGTGTCGTCAATTGCCTAAGGCTTACATATAGAATAAACTGTGCGGCATGATACACTTTACTTTATTAAAAAGTTCTGTTCTCATATTCTGGCTGGTATTGATCAATATACCTGCAATAGGTAGAGTCTACCTCTCAAAATATGTAGGAAACCTAACTGCGAGTAATAATAGTCATTATTTCGAACTATTTAATGAATCCACGCAAATCGCAGATATTTCTAATTATGCAGTTGTCACTCGCCATTATATCCTACAAATACCCGAAAACACCTTACTTAGACCCTTAGAAAAGCTAAGGATTGGAGAGGCTGAAATTGAAAACTCCAATTTTTCATTTGCCGATCTGGAATTCATAAAGTTTCGAGAGATTGGAGGGAAAGATGTGGGGGACTTTATGGTTCTACTTGATCCTTCCCTAAGGATACAAGACGCTTTTTTATATTCTAGAATACGAGAAGTTGATTTTCTTCCATATAAAGAAGAATTTTATAAAGTATCCTCTGAAAGTCTTACTATTTCGCTTCCCTCTGAAAACTCCACCATATGGAATTTCCTCCCTGCTCAAGATGAACCTGACCCAGCTTTAGCCTATCTTAGAATCAACAATGAATGGAAGATTAGTTCTCGGACAAAGAATATGCTGCCTGCGGTAGCATTTACTAATATTGCGACGTCCTTTGAGGAGGGAAAAGTCGTAGTTCAATGGCGTAGCGAATTTGAACAAGACTGTTATAACTATATGGTTGAGAGGAGTGAGGATGGGAATAGCTATAAACAGATCGGAATAGTACCTGCTTTTCAAGATAAAAGAACCTTTAACTATCGATTTGAAGATACAAATATACTCCCTGACAAAAGATACTATTACCAAGTTAGAAATATTGACAAGTTTGGCTTTCATGTAATATCTGATTATAGTTCCATACATACAGGGGAAACACAAGATAATTTTAATCTGCAAATCATAAGAATGGGGCAATCTTTAAATGTTCGATTTACCTCTTCTCAATCTCAAAGGATAAGAATCAAAATCATGGACGAAGAATATCGGGAAGTTGATATTCTATTTTATGATATTGTAGAAGCAAACAGAGACCATCTACTTGAGTATCTTGGTGAATTAACTGTGGGGAAGTATTTTCTTATCGCCCAAACAGAGCGGCAAAGAATCTATGAAGAAATACTAATTACAGAATAGAATTGATAATCCCATCCTCAACTTCCGATATGTAACATGAATTGCACTCAGCAGTTGTATCAATACTATACAAATAATTAAACAGAATAAGTGGCAAATAGCACTCATTTGAAATCTATATGAAAAAATTAACACGCATTGATAAAATAATCATCGTCAGTGCAGTATTCCTTTCCATATTCATTTTGGGATTTTGGCTATCTCTTAAAAGACCTAATCGAAATTACTATCTGCCGCCAGCGTATGAGGGATGGGTATCGATAAAATATAATTATCCCGATGCCACAATGAGTCATAAAGGAGAAAAAGGGCTCGAGTTATATATTCCAGATTCAGGATACTTAACAACTTCATCTCCGTTGGAAAAAGGCTGGGGAAAGGATCGGTTTTACTGGCGAAAACAAGGTAGTGATATCCCTATCCCCAATTATATTGAAAAAGAGGGTCAGGTGTTAATGTATATTCATGCAAGAGATATCAGGCGTTATTCTCATGAATCCATATTAAAAGATCTTCCAATAGGAACTGATACTGTATTATGGGATGGGACTCATATCAAAAGAAAAAGTAATAATGAAGTTTCCTATCAACCGGGAGAACCGACCTTGGAGTACTTTTACATTTTCAAGGAACCCCAACCCATCGATATTCAATTGCCTCCCAATCCTCGTCGAGAAGCACTGGAATCTCTCAAAGATTATGAACTCAATACGTCAAACTAACCCCTTCATCTATGCCTAACCCTCCTAAAGTCATAGACTTCAACAATACACAGAAAGCATTTGAGTCTCTCTCTGATCAAAGACTACGCTGGATCTATAGATTATATCGACTCATAGATTCTCCTTTTCTCACTCGTATCGGCCCTAAAATAATACAAGTAGCCATCAAATTGAGACTTCCTGTAGAGGGACTTATCAGGCGCACATTATATGACGTCTTTTGTGGAGGAGTTACATTAGAAGAAACATCAAACAAGATTGAGCAGCTCAATACATTTCATGTAAAAACAATCCTTGACTATGCAGTAGAAGGTGAAAAGAATGAGAGAGGGTTTGATGAAACGATGAATCAGCTACTGCAAAGTATAGAATTCTCGGGAAGTATTGAAGCAATAAGGTTTGTGGCTATGAAAGTAACGGGTATTGCCAACTTCGATTTATTAGCAAAGAAACAACACCAGAAAGTATTATCACCGAAAGAAGAAATATCGCTGGAACGCGCACAAAACAGATTGGATAGAATATGCGAGGCTGCTGTAAGACATAAGACGCCTGTATTCATAGATGCCGAAGAAAGTTGGATACAAACTGTCATTGACACATGGGCAGAGCTCATGATGATGAAGTACAATAAAGAAAAAGCCTATGTATACACTACCTTGCAAATGTATCGTAAAGATAGGTTGGAATACTTACAATATTTGATCACACTTGCTGAACGCAAAGACTTTCAATTGGGTGTAAAGATCGTACGAGGAGCATATTTAGAAAAAGAAAACCAGAGAGCTGCAGAATTAGGTTACTCATCTCCTATGCAACTCAGCAAGCAAGATACAGATCGCGATTTCAATACAGCAATAACAACCTCCCTTTCGAGCATAGGATTATTATGGATCTGTGCTGGTACCCATAATGAAAAAAGTACCCGTACGCTTATAGAAGAAATGAGCCTTAATAATATTGTACCGTCAGAACCCAGAGTATGGTTTTCACAATTGCTGGGGATGTCTGACCATTTGTCCTATAATCTCACAGATGCAGGATATAATGTTGCCAAATATGTACCATATGGACCTGTCCGTGCAGTTATTCCCTATCTGATGCGTAGAGCACAGGAAAATACTGCTATTGCTGGTCAATCTAGCAGGGAGGTAGAATTATTGAGAGAAGAAGTAGAAAGAAGGAAAGGGTTGAAATAAAAAGACTGCCCAAAAGGGCAGTCATCAATACAAGTTGGCGCTTAGATCTTATTGTACCTGTGTGTTATGTCTTTCTGGATGAAAAGCAGTAGGTAACGTACCGTTAATCTCAGGGATCCACTCTATATTTACTTCAATAGTTACAGTAGAAAGTGGATCGTATTTTTTAAGGTTAAAACTTATTTCATAGTCATTTCGGGAAATCTGCGATTCAACTGTTATAAATTGCTCTCTCCCATTATCTTGGTAAGCTACAGGAGCATCCAAGAAGAACCATCCCGAATTACTTTCAGATTGAATCAGTTGATCTTCTAGCAACTCCAAAGTTTTAAATCCTTTCATATCAAATTGAATCTGGTTGGGATTTGCACCTGGGAAAATGACAAATTTTACATTTATCTTACCTGTTGCTAAATGAGATCTATTGACGATTAAATCTATGTTGTCATAGATATTTTCATATAAAAAACTGGGGGGGGTATCTGATTCACCTGATGCCAAAGCTTGAGAATATGCATCGCCTTCATGTAAAAGGTACACCTGTTCACCGCTCAATTCATCTACATGAAAATCAATTCCTTCGCTATTAGCGCTTATAAAATGCAATTTAACAGGTGTCTGATTTATTTCCAGAATTGGCAATCTAAAGTCGGTGTCTTGCTGTGCAATAGTCCCTGTAGTTAGGAACATTACAATTAACAATAACGAAACAGTTTTATATTGATTTAACCACATAATCAAAACGAATTATTGCAAAAGCATTCACGATTATTTACACTACTAAATTACTGCTTTTGTTACATGTAAGTTGATCGTTTTGTATTATCGGTATTTTATCATACGTGAATGGAATATTTATGAACATGAATTCATGTTTTCGAAGTAGTCTTTTATTATAAATTTTTTATCTAATAAAATTCACGTTTCTGATATTTTGATTGTATGCAACCCATCAATTCCATGAGCCTAAATTTCACCATCTCTGGTTGTGTCCAAATGAAGAAATGGTTAGCTCCTATCAAATAAGTTAGTCCCGCAGATATTTCCTCTAACTTTTGCTCAGTAAAGGCCGCATGCTTTGCATCAACCAATATATCTTTTGTGCCCTGGATAATGATCGTTTCTGATTGAATCCTGGGCCACAACGGAAGTATCATTCTCAACTCTTCTTTTAACGGAACAATTTCTCTGTTAGAGACATCCAGGTCTTTGGGAAGCAACCATCGCAAAGCAGGAGTGCGTAGCCAGTATTGATATATAGGCCTATTTTCGTGTTCAGGGTCAGCTAAGCCCGCAAGTAATAATAAGCCATCTATCCTTCTGGGATATTCCATGGCTAATCTTACAGCGACGGGTCCTCCATAGGAATGTCCCGCAACTATTAGGGGTAGCGAATCGGGCAGAGACTCAATGATAGGTTGTAAATATTTAGCCTGCAAATACAAAGAGGGTTCTGGATTTCCAGGCTCTGAATTTCCATATCCTATTCTATCTACCGAAATCATATGATATCTCTCCTGCAATGTTTGATCTCGCATATATACAGTAAATGCATCCCAGGTCCCAGGAGATCCATGTATGAATAACATGGTCGGACGGTTTTTATTACCCACGCTTACATAGTGCAGATTATGGTCATCTATCGAATAAGTATGATATTCTGGTTTATACTTTGATTGGGAAAAATATTCTTCGATTTCTGCCTTATCCATCGTAAAGTCGATCATACCAGATCTCAGAATAATGTAGAGAATTAATACAATACTTAATATTACTCCCAGGAAAATTTTCCCAGCTCTAAGCCAACGGTTACGTTTTGAAGTACCTTCCATTATATATATGTAGGACGTGTCGATTTCATTATGGTAATGTAAAAAAAACCAGCCTGTCAAATATCAAACTTAATCCCCTGAGCTAATGGTAGCTCATCTGACCAATTAACAGTGTTTGTCTGGCGTCTCATATACGCTTTCCAGGCATCAGAACCCGACTCTCTGCCTCCACCGGTCTCCTTTTCTCCTCCAAAAGCTCCACCTATCTCTGCTCCAGACGTTCCAATGTTTACATTGGCAATTCCACAGTCTGAACCAAGCAAGCTCAAGAATCTTTCAGACTCTTTCATATTTTCAGTAAAAATCGCAGATGACAACCCCTGAGGGACTCCGTTGTTAATAGCTACGGCTTCTTCCAGCGATTGATACGGAATTAGATAGACAATTGGAGCAAATGTCTCAGATTGAACAGTTTCGAAATCGTTATGGGCTTCGACAATTGCCGGAATTACATAAGTACCTGTACCCAGGTCTTCTCTTTCTATCTTACCGCCTCCAAATAACAGTTTACCGCCTTCTCTTTGTACATTTTCCAGGGCTACTTCCATATTATGTGCTGCCTCCTGGTCTATTAATGGACCTATAAGTGTTTCTTCATCCAACGGGTGTCCTATCCGAGACTCCAGGGAATGATATGCACTGATCATCTTGGATTTGAATTCTTCGTAGATATCTTCATCAATAATTACTCTCCTCGTAGTCGTACATCTCTGACCACAAGTACCTACAGACCCAAATATTATAGCAGGGATAGCGAGCTGTAAATTGGCGTGTTTAGTAATAATCACTGCATTATTCCCTCCTAACTCAAGAATTGATTTTCCTAATCTTTTGGCAACGGATTCAGCTACAGCTTTACCCATTCTCGTAGATCCTGTGGCTGAAATAAGGGGAATGCGTGTATCGTCGGCCATTCGTTGACCTGTTTCTCTATCTCCCACCAGTACGGTAAACACTCCTTCTGGAACGTCATTTTCCCTTAGCACTTGTTGAATCGTTTTCATCGCCGCAATAGCCGTAAGTGGGGTTTTTTCGCTAGGCTTCCATATCGTTGTATTACCACAAACTGCAGCAATCATTGCGTTCCAAGCCCAAACAGCAATCGGGAAATTAAATGCAGAAATAATCCCCACTACTCCCAGGGGATGCCACTGCTCAAACATCCTATGATGCTTACGCTCTGACTGCATCGTAAGTCCATATAACTGCCGAGAAAGTCCTACTGCAAAGTCGCATATATCTATAACTTCCTGGACCTCTCCCATACCTTCCTGCACTATTTTACCCATCTCCCAGGCAATTAGTTTTCCTAATGCTTCTTTCTTGCCCCGTATAGCATCTGCTATTTGTCTGATAATTTCTCCCCGCTGAGGAGCAGGAATGTCTCTCCATATATCAAAAGCCTGCCTGGAAGTTTCGATGGCTTGTTCATACATACTCTTATCAGCCATCTGAACATGTCCCAAGACTTGCCCATCTGCTGCTGCACGTATGGGAACATATTCCAAATTACTCGCGTGATATGATAATGTCCCTGTTATCAGCACAGGGCTTTTCTCTTCTATTCCTAATTCCTTTAATAAATTATGAACTTCATATTTCATGACAGAATATTCTTTTTTTGTTTGTAAACAGGATAAAACGGTACATTATTTCTGGACAATGTCAGATTTATTCATAGCAAATCAGAAAGTGTTTTGAAAGCCTATACTCCCACATCTCTGACTGCCTGTACAAAGGTATGCAATTTTTGAGGGTCTAATATACCCTTTGTTCTTACACCTGAGCAAATATCTACGCCAAAAGGCGACACTTGCTGGATGGCATCTTTAATATTCTCAGCATTCAACCCTCCGGCTAAAAAGACTGGGATATGTACGTTTTGCACAATTTGACGACTAATATCCCAGTTGTGGGTTCTTCCGGTTCCCCCTAATTCTTTGATGGGTAGATGAGGGTTTCCTGAGTCCAGTAATAGTGCATCTACGTGTGAGGAGACTTCTATGGCCTGGGCAATAGAACGATCATCTACTACGTGTATTACCTGTACCAATTTCAACCAGGGTAATTGTTCAAGGATAACGCGATATTCGTTCTTATGGGGTAAATCAACTATTTGGAGTGTATTGGCCTGTGTCCTTCGAATATGATCTATTAGATCTTTGGCAGTAATGGCACTAGACAATAAAAAGGTAGCAACAGGAGGAGGAACAGTTCGCGCAATATCTTGAATTTGCGTATCAGTAATAACTCCAGGTCCACTAGGCATAGCTCCCACCAGACCTACGGCAGAGGCTCCTGATTGAATAGCAAGCTTAGCTTCCTCACGATCTGCAATACAGCAAACCTTGATGTACACTTTCATTATACGATATTTAGGACTTGCTCTTTAATTTTTTCAAGCTCTTCTTTCATCTGTACTACTAATCTTTGAATCCCTGCATCGTTGGATTTTGCTCCTATTGTATTAATTTCTCTACCTATTTCCTGAGATAAAAATTGAAGGGATTTTCCTTTACTTTCCGGATCATCCTGTAGCGTGTGGAAGTAATCCAAATGTTGTCGTAATCTTACGATTTCTTCATTTATATCCAATCGCTCTAAATAAAAAAGTAATTCCTGCTCAAATCGACTGGAATCTAGCTCATTCACTTTGTTTCTTATCTCTTCCAGGGACTGAACCACCCTCTGCCTAATATTTTCCATTCGAAGGGGAGCAAGTTTTTCTATCTCTATCAATGCACTCAAAATACCTTCTCTCCTGGCAGTCATATCTTTATCCAACGCCACTCCCTCCTCCTTTCTATTTTCTATCAATTCTTTACAGGCTTTTTCCATAGACGCCTGTATTAATTCCCACTCCTCAGGATCTTCACTAGTAATTTCTGTAGGAATTACTTCAGGTAAACTTAGTAAAAACTGCAGATCTATTTCGGCGTTCATTCCAAGATTCTGTCGCAATAATTGTAACTCTTGAAGATAAGATTTTGCCAATGCGTGATTGATATTCAATACGCGTTTGGTTTCACTGAGAACTTCCACATTGATAGTTGCTGCTATTTTACCTCTTAACAATTTATCTGACAGATAATTACGAAGCTTTATCTCGTATTTGCTATAAGCGGAAGGCATTTTGATCATCATATCAAAATACTTACTATTCAGCGACTTGAGTTCTACTGACACCTGATAATTACTGGACGAAGAGACACCTGCTCCATATCCCGTCATTGAAAGAATCATTCCTATAATATTAAGCCCTTAAAATGTTCGTTCCAAAAAGTAGTTGTCATTCAACGTTTACAACAACATCTTCTTAGTAAATCAATTACTATCAGGCGTTTGCTACTGATCGAAAAATTTACATTGCCCCCTCTATTGAGTAATAATACTAAAATTACCAAGTATAGCCAACTTATTCTTTTTGTGAAGGCAAAGTTATTGCGTTTAATGTAGGTCTGTGAATGGGGGATCTTTCACTGCCCACATATAGTGTTGAATCATTTATAAAATCAATGGCTTCAAATATTCTCCCTATTCCTAAGGGAGGGATGTTAACGCGATATCTGATATGGAACTCCTGACGGTCATTTGTAAATGCATCAATAATAAAAATCGAAGCCGATAAGTAAGGAATAGAAATGAATTTACGCAAACGATAGCTTATCAGCGCAAGTGTTTGCCCATCTTTACTCAAAGCAGCTCCCGTTACCATTCTATTCTTCAGAGATATACTCCCTCTTAAGTTAGCACGATAAGTTCCTGGTGAATCAGGAAAGGCAAATATATGTGTATAGTAGTCATAGGGAGGAGAGGCGTGTTTTGTGAACACATACAGTGAATCGTTATGCCATATAATTCCCTCAGCATTGAATGTAGTGGACTGCCATGTAGTGTCAAATGCAATACTGACTGGATAATGAAATGTGATATAACGGAGTGCAGAATCTATCCTATTGTATATGACGATGGAAAGCTCAGATCTGTCCAACTGATTATTCCCAATATCAGCTATATAGATATTTCCTTTATCATCATATGTCATATCCTCCCAATCGACCATTTGAATACCATTCCACCCTAGAGAATCCCATATGGTTCCCTGGCTGTTTATCCTATATAGCATAGCTGAATTCCCACTGTCATTGTGTAACCAGATGCTATCCTTATGCTGGACATACATACCAGAGATTTCATTGAGTTGAACGGGTAGACGAGTAACCTGCTGGTAGGAAATCTTACAACCTTGAGTAATCGTGAGAACAAGCGCGATCCATTGTAATGTCATTTTCGGAGATTCCCATTTCATACCATAATGTCTGTCAATCCTTTTGTATATTAATCACTTGATGATTTGCAATGACATATATATGATCCTGATCTTTGGGTATAATATCATAGGTTCCTGTGAAAGCACCAAAAGCAGGTAGTATAGCGCAATGTTCCCCAAAATAAAAACAAGGTAGTCGTAAACGCTGTCTGCCATTTCCACTTAATCTCACAGAAGGATGTATATGGCCTGCAATATTATAGTATTCCTGATTCACTTCCTCTAGTGGTTGATGAGAGAATATAAATGGCGCCACAGGATAGATAGAATCTCTTATTTCCATGGGCATTCTTTCCAGTGAAATGTTAGACAGGTTATCGTGATTCCCAGGGATTAGGTCAAACTGTATATTATGGTGTATGTTGAGAAAATCATGAAAAATACCCCATTCACTATTTGCCGTACTATGGAAAAGATCTCCCAATATTAAAATGCGTTGTGGTTGGAAATGTGCTATCAGCATATCAAATTGGGATAAACTTGCTTGTACAATCCCCCCAGGTACGGCTATCCCCGCTTTGCGAAAGTGCGCGGCTTTGCCGATATGCAGATCTGCTAACATAAGTATTTGCTGCTCTTCCCAATATACACCTTTCAGTGGATGTAAATGGAGCGTTTGGTTCTTACAAATGAATGTTTCGGCAAGCATTGAGTAAAAATAGGAAGAATATGAGAATTACAAGTCTTTCTTACCACCACTCCAGGGCGGACGCACCAAATTTCATACATAATTCATTATTAATTGGTTGTAGCTAAAATATTTACACGTTGGATCAATGTAAGCTTCTGATCAATACAACTCCGTTACATTAAACATTGTCCTGCATGTATGAACTATTATAGTTAAGTGATGTAATCTCATGTATGCTAAGCATGAATGTAATTGGAACAATTAAATGGGTTGTAAACGTAACATGTTAACGTAGTATTACAAGCTATTCATAATGTTAGTGCGCTTGCCCTACCACCACTCCGTAGGATCTCCTAAGATACGCTTAAGCATCGATAACTGACCTATGTGCCACATCTAGGGAACAGTATAAGTAAGTGGTAGGACAATATTATTTTGCAAAAAGAATACTAGCTACGCTGGCTTCTCAATAAGTGCGGAATTTAATTCCGCACTTATTGAGAATTGAATGAACTATCATATCATTTAGTCTATCCACTTACTTTACATTTAACAAAAAGCCTGGTAATCATTTTTACTACCAGGCTTCTTACAATACGTTGAATATTCTGTGCAAACATTACTTCCTTCCAGAAGCATCTGCTTTCATAGCGTCTGCTTTCATAAACAATCCCGATCCAATAAAACTATTCTCACTTTCCCAGTTGGGTTGCCAAAAGATTCGTGTCTCGTGCTTATACTCCTGATCAAAATCCAGCACTCCTACATTGATACGTGCATATTCCCAGGCTCCTCCCTGAAGGGAATCCATCAACGCAATAGGAATAGCCGTTTCTGCAACAAAGCCACCTTCTACGGGCTTACAAACGGTTTTGACACCTTCAGGTATTCGATCTGCACGGTATACACGATCCATACCATCCTTCTCTGAAGGATTCTGAAGGATTCCGATTCCCGACCACATGCTCGTAGCAGAAGCAGCCATGTTTACAGGTCCTCCATGTACTTGTAATAACAATGCATCTTGTTGCCATTGAGATTTTCCCTCATCTGTCAACACCTCATCGTCAATCACTTGTACTCCGATATACATATACTCCTTATCATATGTTACATCAAAGGAAACATTAGCATCCTCTGATCCACTATGCGTAAAAGGAGTAGCCACAATGTAATCCTCACCTACCTGATGTGCAAGTTCTCCCCATTCAGATATATCTCCATCTACTTTAATATCTTTTTCAGTGCTAGAAACAGCTAGTGGCAGAATGGGACGAAGCATATCTTTAGAAGAAATTTCAACCTCAGGTATGTTCTCTCCTTTGTAAGTATATGTTCCTTTGAGAATCATTGGCTTGATCTCATTTACGTTTGTTACCTTTTCCGTGGAAATGGGAAGCTTGACAATTTCAACTGAGTTAGGTGCTATTTCTTTCTCATACATTTCAAACCCGGGTCTGAGCTGTAGATAGTTATCAAAACTTAGCTTCACATTCATAGGCATATCACTGTCATTTGTCACGCGTACTTCCGTCATCCCTTCCTGAAATTGACCATCAGTAACGATCACAGGATTAATGCGTACGGGATTTACCCTACGAACCTGACTTACCAAATCCCATTGTTCTTCTGTAACGACATCTTCACTCCAGATTCCATCCAGCATTAAGTTAGCCATTACCGGGCCATCAGCAGTCATGGTAATCCATACAACATGATCAAATTCACCTAAAGCAGGTCCTCTAAGTCCGCTTCCTCCACCTGTAGTAGCCAACATAAAATATTTACCATTATTGCGCTCATACTTTACATAGTGGTGCTGATGTCCAGCAAAAACAGTATGGGGTCTATCTCCCAGGATCTTATCTATTTCCTCCCATCTTCCCGTATTGTCGTATACCCACATAGGTTTATGCATAAAAACCAGAGTCCATTTCACGTCCTGATTTTCTGCCAATACTTTTTTCGCATACTCAAACTGCTCGTCCAGAATTTTGGTAAATTGTCCTCCTTCATTGGCTCTATCTTCTTCGCTGTTAAGACAAAGAAATAGTACATCTTTATATTTAAAGTGATAATAAGTAGGACCTAAACGCTCTTTCCAGATGTCAGCCATTACAGGATTTGTGTAATCGTGGTTTCCCACTACATAGAAAAAGGGAACAGATAATTGATCTATAAATCCGTCAAATTCGTCCCATTGACGATTAATTTCTGAGACATCCTCCGTATATCCTTCAATCAAGTCTCCTACACTCATAACAAATTCGGGTTGAAGAAGATTGAGCTTGTTTACGCCATCCATAAAAATTCCTGGACGGTGTCCACCTGTCCTGTCGGTTACAACAGCAAACTGAAATTGTTCTTCGCTGTTATTTACATCCAGGCTGCTCCAGGGATGAGCTTCCCCCGGATCATTAATAATAATTTTTGCGGGTTGTGCATACAGTGAAAAAGTAACTGCAGTCAGCACAATTATAAAAAACAATTGTCTTAGACTCATGGTATTTTACGGTTTATAAAGTTAAACAGGGTTTTGGTTATACCACAAGTATAAAAATTCTTATTAGAGTTAGATTAAGGATATGTAAAATTTGAAATATATGTAGGTAGGTAGGCAACCGTAGATAATAATTTATATTCAGCCTTCAGGGATAGACTTGAAGTCTACCCCTGAAGTTAATTAGGGAATTACTATTTAAATAGTGCAGATACCGCTTCATTTCCCATAACCGCATGATCTGGTCTGGGATTGTTTTCAGTAAAAATTTCTAATTCCGATCGACCTAGTAATTTCACGAAGGACTCATCGATTTCATTTTCATTGTTGAGCAATGATTGGATATCAAGTTCCAAATGCTTAGCTAAAAATGGATAAGCAGCCTGTCTCTTATTATAGCCATAATTGTGAACTTCTTCAGGAAAATGCGCATGTGCTAGTTGAGATTCTTTTCCATAAAGTCTATATACATGTCGAATGTAAGGATATTCTACCTCAGGTGTAAATTGAGTCCAGTCATCACCATCAGAGATAAGCATCATAGGCTTAGGAGCCATCAGTGCGGCAATCTCTACATTTGAAGTTTGGTGATGTTCACTTTTATGTATGGGCATACCGCTTTCACATACACAGCCACCAAAGAAATGTGCGGAAACCTGTACAGTGGGTACACTTACTGATATCCTATCATCTATCGCTGCTAAGAGAAAGGCTTGTGTCGCTCCTCCAGATGCGCCTGTAATTCCTATTCTGTCCCGATCAACATCGGGTAAGCTCAGCAGAAAATCTAATGCCCTAATACTGTTCCAGGTTTGTATTTTTACCGCAAGCGGATGTTTGTGTTCACATTGAGTAGATTCCCCATATCCCAGCATGTCATAAGCAAATACAATAGCTCCCATTTTAGCGAGCGTTGCACATAACTTTTGCTTGTCTTCTCTGAATCTTCCATAGTCCTCTGGCTTACTCCAATGCCCATGAGGAGATAATATTCCTGCTAATTTCCCTTCTTTTCCAAGCGGACGGTAGACATTTCCAGTAACCCAAAATCCTGGCATACTTTCAATTGCTACATTTTCTACTACGTATCCATTTTGGACCCTGCGATCTCTAATAATGGGATTTAAAGGAGTCTTCCGAGGATATGTCTCGAGCTTTGCTCCTCTTAATATACCCCTTCTGATTAGCTTTGCACGTTTTTTCCAATCAGATTGGGTATTTATTTCTTCCAACCAACTTGCATGTATTTCTTTTGCCTCTTCAGGAGTGTAGTAATGACCTTGACATAACATATCCATATTTGTTTGAGCGTACATATGGTAAGGGATTAAGCATCCTGTGATTACTACTGCAATGGTAAATAATGATAGTAGATGAACTTTCATGTTGGAAGAGTTAAAGAAAGAGAAAAGAGGAATACACAAAAATCATTGATTAGAAACTGAACTAATACATTAAAATTCAGTTTAGTAATTGTTATTTATAGATATTGTTAGCTGCTTTTTCAAATATACAGATATCATTGATATATAATTCACCAACTTTTTGTATTTATTTTTTGTATATTAGTAAACTGCCAACCTCAAAAAAATATAATATATGATGTAAGGTTACTCAGTTTTAATCATAACCTAACATTTTTGTCCATGCTCAAATTACCAGGATTACCCGTTGGGGTCAGAGTTTCTGTAATCTCAGGAATTTTGGCCTGGAGCTTCGTGATGAATATCCTTCATGCTCAAAATAAAAAGAATATACCTGAAGAATCTATTCCTGTCACTATAAACATTCCCAATCCCGTAGAAGGGGGACATTTGTTATTTGGGATACCACTAGGTTCAGCAAAGACTCCCAATCATGTAAGCGTATATGATGAATCTGGCAATTTCCTGGAGGCGGATGTGTTTCCACTGCAAAACTGGCAGTCTCAAAATAACCGATGGGCTCTCATTGCCATGCCAATAACAGATACAAGTAGTGCCCAGAGACAATTGTATATTTCCTTAGATGAATTGAACCCTCCACTTGAACCTGGAATACAATTGGCAGAAATGTCTTCAGGCGAAATGGCCATTGTCAATAGATATTACGACCTGCGCATAAGCCCTAGTGGTATTTCATCGATTTCCACACCCACAGCGAGTCTGGAAAAAGTAGACTGGGCACCAGGAATTATAACATATGGAGATAATAAACCATTGAGGGCCAGTACAAATGGTGAAGTAATTAAATTATACGATGGCAATCTCTATAAAAAAATTCGAACGGTCAGTACTTTAAATAATGGTATAACTGTACATCAGGAGTATAATTTTTTTGCCAACTCACCCTATATCAAGTGTCAAACAAGGTTTATTAACACACTTACAGAAGATATCTCACTGGCAGGCCTTATGCCTTTAGATATTAACATGCCCGGTGCTGAAGCCATTGCCGTAGCAACGGGAAAAGATCAATTCGTTAATACTTCACAATTTACACTGCATCAGGGAAAACACGACTGGCTGTTGTCAATGGGTGAGCAATCTGACATCAGAGGGAGGACGCTTTTTCCCAAAGAATGGGTTGCACTAAAGCTAAACAATCAAGTAGAGATTCAATGGGTATTCCCCAACTTCCAGGAAATGGCAGCTGCGCAGGAAGACCGTGAGAGTATTCTCTCACTTAAAAATGGGCACTTTCAGTTAAAACATTATCAACCATTGTCTGATGGTTCAAAGGATAACATTCACCTGAAAAAGGGAATGGCTAGAACATTTACGTACTGGATGATCTTTAGCCCAGAACACGAATCATTTGAATCTCATGGTGAATCCATCGATAAAATGCCTCATGTAGTGTACGATTTAGATTATCTCTCTTCCAACGGCTTAGACGTTGTAAAGAAAACCCCAAAAGCATTTCAATCGGAGGTCAACCTTATCAGGAATACCTTTCAACAAATCCCACCATCAGTCTCAATTCCAGCGCTTAGCAATGCTTATGATATAGGGGGTATGTCTTTTGGATTATACACACATGTACATGAATCTCCTCATCCAAATGAAGACCTTACCCTGCAATTATTGCATACTTATTTGAGTTCTTCCAAGCAAGATTTTTCACGCATAGCTTATGAACAGGCTTTACTTCAGGCAGATTGGGGAGTTTTGCATAACAAAGAACTTGCTGAACAAGGGTTTGATTACGAAAATCCAGTTGCTTATCCATCCTTCGAAGGATTGCTGTTAGGATATCTTGTCTGGGGAGACCCATGGTTCATGGAAGCTGCCCAGAAAAAGGGGCGCGAAATATCTCCATCGAGTACACGAGGTGTCTCAAGGGGCCAAACGGTTGCTGCACGCAGCCTTACAGCAACAAACAGCATAGAGATTATCGACCAGAGTTCTGTTGCTACTTCTCTCATTAGGCTAGCAGACCTAACCGGAGAGGCTAGTTATCGTCAATCTGCTGTGGAAATGGTCAGTAATATTCAGGATCAACAAGAGGAAAGTGGCATATGGTCTTCTAAGCGTATGTCTAGTAGTTGGGATGGTACAATTACTACAGCAGAAATAAGTCAGGCACTTTGGCCTTTATATTTCAAGTATAAAGACGAATCATTAAAAAATGCATTATTAAAAGGAAGCTCATGGCTACTCTATCAACAAGCTGAATTATCCGATAGGTATCCGGGTATGTTTATGGAAGACACTGAGGCAAATAGCGCTGTGTTAGATCATGAAGCTTACACGACGACAGCTACCGTGGCAAACATCCTACTGGATGCATTTACAGCTACTAATGATACGAAATATTTTTATGCTTCTAATGCTGCCTGGTTCAGTGTAGTGAATCAGCAACCTGTAGATATGTCAAATATGTATGGTTCTCAAACAGCCTTGACTGGATTTCCAAAATTTGCTCAAACAGCATTGGAAAGTAAGCTACCTGCACTAATTGGGATTGAATCCTCTTCCCAATCACTATTCCCATGGGTAGGAATGGGAAATCAGATTTCCTGGGATGAGAAAAAATTCATTTTTGACCTAAAGAGCCACTTAAATGATCAACAAAATAAGGGAAATACTGATGCACCTATTTCATTGAACATTTACTTCCCATTTGATAAGCCCAGCCAGGTCTTATTGAACGGCACTTCTGTTGAATTTGAATTTGACGAGCAGAATGCGCTACTTTCCTGTAAACTGGTACTCGAAGGCGATTCAAAGGTCTACCGAGTGGAGGTAAATACTGAGAATATATAATGCTTGTAAAAAAGTAAGAGGAAGTTATCAAAAGATAACCTCCTCTTTTTTTGATGTATAGGCCGCCAATCTAATTATTGGCGGTTGAGTTTGAAATTAAGGTACATACTGAGCCTAGTTATATATACTTTTTCCCTTCATACGCTAAACGTATAAATTCACAGGCGTTTCCAGTCTGGTGTTTTCAGTCTCACTAACAACCACCTCTTGGGAATATGTCTTACCATGATCATCAGAGAATATGATATTAAAATGAAGTGGATTTAAGGATTCAGTCTTTCCTTCCAACACAAATACCAGGTCTTCACCATTTCGCACTTCTTTACTTGACGTATCCTGCTGATATGTACTAATGGAATAAGAAACATCTGACAATATTGACAAGCCA
>CAZZEC010000093.1:9301-22836 GCA_964652565.1 uncultured Bacteroidia bacterium | reverse complement strand
TTCACAGATTTGGGAGAAGCTTGTGGACTAATATCGACCATTGATATACAGATCGATGGCGAAGTGATTCCAACTAGTCACACTACGCCAGATCCCAAAGTCCTTCATCATCTTTTCTACCAAATGGTCTCTGCTGGATGTACCTATTGCTTCATGGAGGTCAGTAGCCATGCTTTGGTACAATATCGGGTAGAAGGTGTCCTATTCAACGTAGGCATTTTCACCAATATTACCCACGATCACTTAGACTATCACGGCACATTTGATGCCTATATCAAAGCCAAAAAGATTCTTTTTGATCAATTGCCTTCAGAAGCAACTGCACTCATTAATATCGATGATAAACATGCGAGAATCATGGTGCAGAATTCTCAGGCTATGGTAAAGACTTTTGCCGTACAAAGGATCGCAGATTATCAAGCCAAAGTATTAGAAAATACTCTGGATGGGTTAAGAATCAAGATTCAACAGCACGATGTATGGTTTCAATTGCTGGGAAGCTTTAATGCGTATAATCTCCTCGCAGCTTTTGCTGTAGCCGTTGAATTGGGTTATGAAGAAACTGAAATTTTGGCATCGCTGAGCACCCAAAAAGGAGTAAGCGGGAGAATTCAAGTCGTAAAATCTCCATCAAACGCTATTGTGGGTATTGTCGATTATGCACATACGCCAGATGCATTAAAAAATGTCTTGCAAACCCTGCGGGATATTCATGGACAAGCGGGTCGAATACTTACTGTCGTAGGGTGTGGAGGAGATAGAGATAAGGACAAACGCCCAGTAATGGGAAATGTCGCATCTCAGTTATCCGATCAGGTCATTCTTACATCTGACAATCCCAGAAATGAAGACCCGGCTCAGATTATTGAAGAAATGTATGGTGGTATCCCCTTAGACAAAAAGAGATGGGTTCTTAAGATATCTGATCGTAGAGAAGCCATTAAAACTTCATGTATGCTCGCCCAGCCCAATGACGTAGTTCTCATAGCTGGAAAGGGACATGAAACATATCAGGAAATACAAGGAAAAAGATATGATTTTGATGATAGAGAAGTGCTCTTAGAAATGTTACGAGAGGTCAAATAATTGATTAAGTTTATTATCATTTTAATGACCTTCATTCGCAACAATAAATTTTCACTATTATGCTATATTATCTTCTGGACTGGCTAAATGAAAATTATGACATACCTGGGTTTGGGGTATTCAGGTATTTATCATTTAGATCTATCCTTTCTATCATCTTTTCATTGATTATTTCCCTCCTCATAGGTAAGAGGATCATTGAGACCCTCAAGCGTAGTTTGGCCAGAGAAACTATACGCAAAGATGGCCCTGAATCTCATCAATCTAAAGCCGGGACCCCTACCATGGGAGGAATCATTATCCTGGCAGCAGTGATCATTCCCACTCTCCTATGGGCTGATATTACCAATGGCTATATCTGGCTCCTGTTAATTGGAACATTATGGATGGGAATAGTAGGGTTTATCGATGATTATATAAAAGTATTTAAAAAGGATAAAAGAGGGCTAAAAGGTAAGTTTAAGATTATGGGGCAAGTAACACTAGGACTATTTGTGGGTCTGACCATGTTGCTTCATCCAGACTTCATGGGTAGCAGAAAGCACATTACTCAATTAAACGTAATCACTCCCAACCAACTCCTCAGTTCCTATGGATTTTTAGCAAAAGATAGATTAGTAAGGATTAATGGAAATATTTTTAGTGATCCTCCAGTGGGAGATAGTTATCAGAATATCAATTCTTATACAGTCGAGCGAACAGATTCCATAAAGCGAGCAACCATCACGATCAATATTCCTGAAGGCGAGAGAATACAAGTTGCAAACGAAATGTTTGGTCCCAAGGATAAGAGTTTCGTCTACATTACAGACTTCCCTTTTTTCAAAAAATATGTGTTTGACTATTCCAATGTGATATTTTTTAAGGATTTGATCGATAGCGGGATACTAGGTAGAGTAGTGTATTTGCTTGTAGTCATATTTATCGTGACAGCAGTATCTAATGCGGTAAATATTACAGATGGGATAGACGGACTTGCAGCAGGTACTACAGCTATAGTTGTTGCAGGGCTTGGGATCTTAGCTTATGTATCAGGAAGAACAGACTTTTCTACTTATCTCAACATCAGTTATATCCCTCTATCATCCGAACTGGTAGTTTATGCAGCCGCACTCGTAGGAGGGTGTTTGGGTTTCTTATGGTACAACACACATCCCGCCCAGGTATTCATGGGTGATACAGGTAGTCTGGCTTTGGGAGGAGCAGTGGGTGTCATGTCATTAATGGTAAAGAAAGAGCTTCTTCTCCCCATTTTATGTGGAGTGTTTTTCGCCGAATCCCTTTCTGTAATCATGCAGGTTTCCTATTTCAAGTACACTAAAAGAAAATATGGGGAAGGTAGAAGAATTTTCAAGATGTCTCCTTTGCATCATCACTATGAACTCAAGGGTTTGCATGAGGCGAAAATTGTCATGCGCTTTTTTATTGTAGCCATATTACTGGTGCTGTTAGCTTTTGCAACATTGAAATTGAGATAAATATACTTCAGGTATAGATCTATTAACAAACAGAATGAATAAAGAAACACATACCTCAATTACAGTCATGGGAGCCGGCGAAAGCGGGACTGGGGCTGCTATCCTTGCCAAAAAGCAAGGATATCAGGTATGGGTTTCCGACAAGCATCGTATTAAACCCTACTATCGAGAAATACTCGAAGCCCATCAAATTCCCTATGAAGAGGGTAAACATACTACTGAGCAGTTTTTTGAGGCGAATTACATTATCAAAAGCCCTGGTATTCCGGGGAGCGTTCCTTTGTTGCAGGAGGCAAAGTCTCAAGGCGTTCCTGTCATTTCTGAAATAGAGTTTGCTGCAAGACACACACAAGCCAACTTAATTGCAATTACAGGAAGCAATGGAAAGACGACCACGACAAGCTTAATCTACCATTTACTGAAAGGAGCGGGTTGGGATGTGGGAATCGGAGGAAATATAGGTAAAAGCTTTGCCTGGCAGCTCGTAGCCCATACACACGATTGGTATGTCCTGGAAGTAAGCAGCTTCCAATTAGACGATATCATTTCTTTCCACCCTTCGATTGCCTTGTTACTGAACATTACAGAGGACCATCTGGACCGATATAACTATGATTTGGATGCTTACGCACAGTCAAAATTTAATATCACTGCTAACCAGAATGATACAGATACACTGATATATTTTTCTGAAGATCCAAACATAGAGAGACATAGGATATCACGAACTATAGCCGCTCAACAAATCCCTTATGGCCAATACGACGATGGTATCAATAAAGCATGGGTCGATAAACATCAATTAATGTTTGAAAATGGCACTGCTTTCACATTTGACACGATGCAATTAAAGGGAATCCACAATCAACTTAACACCATAGCTGCACTGCTAGCCGTGGATGCAGCAGGAGTGGATATAGGATCGTTACAATACGCTTTGGACACATTTGAAGCGGTAAGACATCGTCTTCAATATGTGGGATCTTACCGTGATATCGCATTTATCAATGACTCAAAAGCTACCAATGTAGATGCTACATGTTATGCACTGGAAAGTATGGATAAACCTGTTATTTGGATAGCAGGAGGTATCGATAAAGGAAACGACTACACCGCAATTGAGACATATGTCTCAGAAAAAGTTCATGCAATGATCGTACTAGGTGAAGGTATGGAAAAACTGGATAAAGCCTTCCCTACCCTGCCCAAATGGCAAGCATGGTCTATGGAGGAAGTAATAACTCTTTCTGTAGATCATGGAAGACCAGGAGATTGCGTTTTGCTTTCTCCTGCTTGTGCAAGCTTTGATTTATTTAAAAACTATGAAGACAGAGGGGATCAGTTTATAGACCATGTAACCACACGAATTGAAACAGATCAACATATTTCAAAACAAAACAGATAAAATACAACTCCCATGACTAAATGGCTATTACATAGATTAAAAGGAGACAAAATAATTTGGATTGTGGTCATGCTGCTCTCTATGATTAGCATTTTGGCCATTTACAGTGCTACAAGTGCGCTTGCATATCGCACCCAGGGGGAAAATACGGAACACTTTGTTTTTACGCACCTCGCACATATTGTCATGGGGCTAGTAGTAATGTATCTAGTGTCTTTGATCAATTACAGAGTATTTGCTCAAATCACTAACATCATGTTAATCATAACGATTCCACTTCTGATCTATACGATTACCCAAGGAAGTGAAATCAATGAAGCTGCCAGGTGGATTAATATTTTTGGTCAATCCTTTCAGCCTTCCGACCTCGCAAAACTCACGCTGGTCATATACCTGGCGAAGCTCCTCACACAGAGACAGGATGTGATAAAAGACTTTTCAGAAGGGTTTTTACCTGCCTTATTCTGGGTAACAGTTCTCTGTGGACTCATCGCACCGCAGGACTTAAGTACTGCTGCACTGATGTTCATCACAAGCATTATGATCATGTTCATTGCGGGGATCGATCCCAAGTATATTGGACTCTTATTCTTCATTGGTGTGATGGCTGCCATGATCCTCTTTGGCACAGCGAAAAGATCTAATACGTGGAAATCTCGCATTAAAGACTACACGAGTAGAATGTTGGATGAGGATTATGAGGCCAATTATCAATCCACTCAGGCTAACATAGCCATAGCGTCTGGAAGCCTGTTTGGAAAAGGTATTGGAAAGAGTTCTCAACGAAATTTCATGCCACAGGCACATTCAGATTTTATCTATGCCATTATCGTCGAAGAATATGGATTGATAGGAGGACTGGTCGTACTCTGTCTGTACTTGCTCCTACTATTTCGATCGGTAAGTATTATTACTGTGAGCAAAACGTTTGGAGCCCTTATGGCCTCAGGACTGTCATTTCTACTTGTCTTGCAAGCATTGACCAACATGGGGGTAACGGTGGGTCTCCTGCCAGTTACAGGTCTTACACTTCCCTTACTCAGTATGGGAGGGACTTCGGTTATATTCACCGGAGTGTCACTGGGAATTATTCTCAGTGTAAGTAGAGATTCTATTGAGAAAGGGAAAGACCATTCCAAAGGTTTTGGGATACAATTTTTAAAACTAGCACTAAAGAGATAAATCATTGAATAGCAAAATTATCATATCAGGAGGAGGTACAGGAGGACATATTTTTCCTGCACTCGCCATTGCGGAAGAGTTCAACAAAAGATTTCCGCATGTAGACATCCTGTTTGTAGGTGCTAAGCATGGTATGGAAGAGACGGTTGTACCCCAACAGGGCTATCCCATAGAATCCGTATGGATTAGTGGCATACAGCGTCAACTCACTTTCAAAAATATCATTAGAAATCTCCTGTTTCCTGTCAAGCTGGGTGTAAGTCTCATACAGGCTTCGAGCATCATTCGAAAATTCCAACCAGATTTGGTCATCGGCGTGGGAGGATATGCAAGTGGACCTGTAGGTCGTGTGGCAAATAACAAAGGGATTCCCTTGTATCTATGTGAACAAAATGCATACCCGGGGTTGGTAAATAAATGGCTAGCAGGCAAGGCAAAAAAGATCCTGTTAGGAAATGCCGATGCACAGAAATACTTCCCAAAAGAGAAAACTTCTGTAACAGGAAACCCTATCAGAAACCTTGAAATCCTCGATCGGGCAGTGGCTGCCAAAAGAATGGGTCTCTCTCAAGAAAAGCCTATCGTATTGAGTGTAGGTGGCTCACTGGGAGCTCGCACTATCAATGAAGCCTGGCTATCTCATTTACATTCTCTTATTGAAGCAGATTTTCAGCTTATATGGCAGTGTGGAAAAAGATATTATGAGGAATTAAAACCTCAGGTACCTACGCATCCCAATATTCAGTTGAGTCCATTTATAGATGACATGGCGGCGGCTTACTCAGCCGCAGATATCGTAGTAAGTCGCGCGGGTGGTAGTACGATTTCTGAACTCATTGCATTGTCAAAACCTTCCATTTTGATCCCCTCACCAAATGTGGCGGAAGATCATCAAACTAAAAATGCATTATCACTTACAGAAAAGGATGCAGCCATTCTCATCAAAGACTCACAAGCGAAAGAACAATTGATCGCTCAGATAAAGCTGCTGTTTGAGGATCGCAATAAACTGGATCAACTTAAAACGAATATTTCTCAAATGGATAAATACAATGCATCAGAACGAATTGTAGATGAAATTTTAACAGAATAGATCATGAACATGGAGACTATACGCAACATATATTTCATAGGGATTGGCGGCATAGGCATGAGCGCCTTAGCCAGATATTTCCATGAAAAGGGCAAAGTAGTCTCTGGATATGATCGCATCCCTTCAGACACTACCAAGATGCTGGAGGGTTTACAGATCCCTATCTATTTTGATATACAAACAGAACGAATTCGACAACAGGATTTAGTCATTTATACACCTGCGATTCCTGCTGATCACCCCGAATACCAACAGGCTCAGAAATTATCCATACCTGTTATCAAAAGGTCTGAAGCATTGGGGTTGATCAGTAAAAATTATCAAACGCTGGCAATTGCAGGCACACATGGTAAAACAACAACTTCTTCCATGTTGGCTCATATACTGTATCAAGGAGGAATGCATTCGACTGCCTTTTTAGGAGGCATCACTAAGAATTATCAATCAAATTACCTTACCGGAGACTCTCCATATGCTGTTGTAGAAGCAGATGAGTATGACAAGTCATTCTTACAATTACAGCCACATATGGCTGTGATTACTGCCATGGATGCAGATCATCTTGAATGTTATGGCTCTCATGCTTCCATGCAACAGGCATTTATGGAATTTGCGGACCAAACTGATTCGCAACAGCCTTTGCTCGTTAGCGATAGACTCTCTTCCTTACCCTGGAAGAGAGCTATCCAAACTTATGGAATAAATCGTGGGGACTTTCAGGCGACAAATGTTGAATCTGAACAGTTAACAACCACTTTTGACTTTGTAGGTGAACATATCCGTATCAATCAAGTAGCTATACAACTACCGGGAAATCACAATATATCTAATATGGTTGCTGCGATGAGCATCGCGCATCGCGTGGGACTTGGATCATCACATATCAAAGAAGGTGCTGAGACTTTTCAGGGAATACACAGACGATTTGATGTAAAATTTCACCAGTCTTCTATCACATATATTGATGACTATGCTCATCACCCTGTAGAAGTAGAAGCGATCATACAGTCCATCAAAACGATCTTCCCCACGCATTATATATATGTGATATTCCAACCTCATTTGTATACGCGAACTCAAGCACATTACAAAGCTTTTGCAGAGGTATTATCACTGGCTGATTATGTATATCTCATGGATATATATCCCGCAAGAGAACTCCCAATACCGGGAGTAAACAGTGAAATGATTGTAAACGAAATTACGCATAACAGAAAATCTTTGGTCAGTAGTAAGACCCTTATAGAAGCACTAGAGGATATGCTACTTGAACCTGCTGTTATTCTGACGCTAGGTGCGGGTAGTATAGACCGCGAAGTAGAGGACATTTGTACCTGGTTACATCAAACATTTATTAAGAAAAGTTGAAATGGCATTAACTGGCACATATCGCAAGACGAATCCCAGCTCTGGAAAAAATATTCCACTGGATGAATACTATGATCTACAACAAAACAGATCCCAGTGGAAAGTACTGAAATTAGGCAAGGTAAATCTTCCCGTCAAAGGGACCAAAAGAATACTCCATTTTGTGTTGATAGGTGTGGGAATTCTGTCCATTATGGGGTTAGCGAGTAGTTATCAACAGCATATGGCTTGCAAGGACATGCAAATTGTCGTCCATGCTGAAGAAGATCAGGCTTTTCTTTCCAAAGAAGATGTGAAAATGTTGGTGGAGATGGAGTATGGGAGAGAACTCATAGGAGAGAAATTCAGCAAGATCAACCTGGCTACTGTTGAAGCAGGATTAGAAGAAGTCCCCTTTATCAAGGATGCAGAGGTATATAAAACCGTGACGGGTGTGCTCAATCTTCAGGTTTGGATGAAAGAGCCTATCGCAAGGGTTGTCAACAATAGTGGAAGTTATCTCTACCTAGATAAATGGGGGCATAAATTTCCCACTTCCTCTCAGCAAACAGCACATGTCATGCTTATCAGAGGAGATATTGACGAAAAGTTAATGCCTGTGGATACCCTCAGAAAAGAAGCATTACAGGCCTCTCTCCCGGTATTGAATTATATCTACCACCACGATTTCTGGAATGCTCAAATATCTGAAATTATTGTCAAGGACAATGGAGACCTGATTTTACATCCCCAAATCGGTGATATGGATATAGAATTTGGGAAACCTGACCAAATAAAGGAAAAGTTTGAGCGATTGACGCTTTTTTACCACAAAGTGATTGAGAACGTAGGATGGGACCACTATGGGTTCATCAGTGTCAAATACAAGCATCAAGTAATAGCTAAGAAGTAATTAACACACAGAATGGAAGCAAAGTATCAAGTAATTGATCTGTACATATGAATTAAATTAAATGCTATGTCAACTGAGAAAATGGACAAAAACCTGACAAATGAAAAGATTGTCGTTGGTCTTGATATCGGGACTACGAAGATCTGTGCAATCGTCGGAAAACGGAACGAGTTTGGGAAGATTAACATTCTCGGTATCGGAAAATCCGAATCGGATGGTGTAAGCCGTGGAGTAGTAGTTAATATAGACAAAACGGTACAAGCCATACGAGAAGCTATTGAAGAAGCTGAATCGCAGTCTGGAATCAAGATTGAAGTTGTACATGTGGGTATTGCTGGAGAGCACGTTCGCAGCATGCAACACAAAGGTATCATAACACTCAATAATCCAGACTTCGAAATTACACATGATGAGGTATATCGGCTTCATGAGGACATGTTTAAGATTGCCACCCAGCCTGGGACAGAAATTATTCACGTATTGCCCCAGGAATATGCTGTAGACAATCAGTCAGGGATCATTGATCCCGTAGGGATGTCCGGAGTAAGATTGGAAGGTAACTTCCATATCGTAACAGGTCAAACAACGGCAGCCAATAATATCTATAAGTGTGTCGTGCGTGCTGGTCTGGAAGTAGCTGAACTCATTCTGGAACCTTTAGCCTCAGGGGCAGCTGTACTCACTGATGAAGAAAAGGAGGCAGGAGTGTGTTTGGTAGATATAGGTGGTGGAACTACTGATATTGCTGTGTTTGAAAATAATATTATCAGACATACCGCAGTCATTCCATTTGGTGGAAATATTGTAACAGAAGACATCAAGCAAGGTTTCAAGGTCATGAAGAAACACGCCGAATTGTTGAAGATACAATATGGCAGTGCGCTTGCAGATGCAGTAGATGAGGATGTAGTGATCAGTATACCTGGTCCAAGGGACCGGCCAGCAAAAGAAATACACAAAAGTATGCTGGCTCGGGTAATTCAGTCCAGAATCGAAGAGGTGATGGAATTCGTTGCAGCAGAAATCAAAAATTCAGGATTTGATGATAAACTAGTTGCAGGTATTGTGATCACGGGAGGTGGTTCTCAATTGCAACACATGAAACAGGCAGTGGAATATGTTACTGGGGTAGATACCCGTATAGGATTCCCCGGTGAGCATCTAGCTAGTGGCTTAGTAGAGGAAGTAAACTTCCCTATGTATGCTACAGGTACAGGATTGGTCATCATGGGACTAGAAACAGCCGAGTACACCATTGCACCTTCTGAACCAGGTACAAAAGGAACTCGATATGCTCAGGGTACATTTCGCAGGAATCCACGAATCAGTTTCATAGATAAAGTAAAAACTTGGTTTGAAAGTACGCTTACCAACACAGGTGAATTTATAGAATAACAATTGAACAACCACAAAAAGAGATATCATGCAATTTGAATTTCCAAAAAATGAAAGCTCAATTATTAAAGTCATCGGTGTAGGTGGTGGCGGAAATAATGCTGTAAGCAACATGTTTGAAAAAGGTATTACAGGCGTTGACTTTATCATCTGTAATACCGATTTACAAGCCTTAAATATCAGTGAAGTTCCTACTAAAGTGAGATTGGGAACCAATCAAACCGAAGGTCTGGGTGCTGGAGCCAATCCCGAAGTAGGTAAAAAAGCAGCACTGGAAAGTATCGAAGAAGTCAAAGATACCTTGAAGGATCATACCAAAATGGTATTCATCACTGCGGGTATGGGAGGTGGTACGGGTACAGGAGGTGCACCTGTTATAGCTTCTATGTGTAAAGAACTAGGTATTCTGACAGTGGGTATAGTAACTACTCCTTTTAAGTTTGAAGGTCCTAAACGCGTTCAGCAAGCTACACAAGGTGTTCAGGAACTACAGGACATGGTAGATACCTTAATCGTTATTGACAACAATAACCTCCACAAGATCTTAGGCTCTAGCATTACGATGAAAAAAGCCTTTGAAGAAGCAGACCAAATCCTGTGTAACGCCGCCAGAGGTATTGCAGAAATTATTACCTCCGAAGGTTATATCAACGTCGACTTTGCAGATATATGCACAGTAATGCGGGATGGTGGCAAAGCCTTAATGGGTACTTCTGAAGCAGATGGCGATGGAAGAGCATTAAAAGCTGTGGAAGAAGCCATCAGCTCTCCCCTACTTGATAATGTCAGCATCGAAGGTGCCCGTGCTATTGTTGTCAATATTACTGCATCAGAAGATTCGCTCAGAATGGATGAGACAACTGAGATTGTAGAATATGTACAGCAAACCGCAGGGATGGATGCAAACATTATTTATGGTATTGTCTATGATGAGGAAATGGATGAAAGTCTCAGGGTAACTGTGATTGCCACCCGCTTTAGTGATAAGGAAGAATATGGCTTCATAGAAAATGTGAAAGAAGTAGCAAGGGAAGCTCATAAAACACAGTTGGAGGAGAAAACAAAACAGGCGCCCCTGAGGAGAGTCGAATTGAAAAGATTGGACAAAAATGAACGCAATTCAAGAATCAAGAAACTCAACTCCAAAACATATGATATCCATGACCCAGAAAGTCTTCATGGGCTGGAAACTACACCTGCATACCTAAGAAAGAGTATAAACGTGGACTATGATACTCCTGGTAAACAACCTCAGCTTTCCCGTTTGAGCATTGAGGAAGACGAGGAGCAAAATTATCGGTTGAAAGAAAAAAATTCTTTCCTTCACGATAATGTAGATTAATTGTACATTTTCATCTTGACATAGCATTGAGGCTATTCCCTACACATACTTATTTCATCTACCTAAGATGAAATAATCCCAGGGAATAGCCTAATATTGTAAAGTATTTGTTGTGTCTTACAAATAAGTGTTTCCCTCCTATACTTCCTATCGCTATAGCCAGCGAAAATCTGACTCTCAACGAGTCCATTGAATCTTAAATAAGACCAGAATAGAGCTAAATAAGTTGCAGATGTTCTTGATTGAAGAGGAATATCAGGCAAAAGAATAATATAATGAAGGATTTGGTAAATCGAAACCTATTGCAAGTAACAATCCAGAAGATGACTGAAGGATATATAGAGAAATAGTAACAGAATACTTAATTAATGTTTACAAAGAAGGAGTAAATGGTTAGATTCATATGGAATCAAATACAACTCAAACTCTATTTACTTTCTTCTCATTATGCGCGTGCTACTACTTTGTGTTATACTATTTATCGGTTGTCAACCGGGGACTCCTATTTCCCAACCTACTTCTTTACAAACCGACATTGTTATATACGGAGCCACTCCCGGAGGAATCGCTGCGGCTTTATCCTCTGCAAGAGCAGGTGCAGAAGTCGTATTAATTGAACCTACCACGCATATTGGGGGCATGCTTACCAATGGACTATCTCATACTGATTTCCATTCATTTGAAGCCCTCACGGGAATATTTCTGGAGTTTAGTCAGCGCGTAAAGCAGTATTATGTAGATACTTATGGAAGTAATTCTCAGCAAGTAGCTACGAGCTTTGAAGGAACATTCGGGGAGTCCAAAGTAAATTTGATGATACTGGAAAATATGCTAGCAGAAGAAGCGAATATTTCCATTATGCTACAATCAACCCTGATAGATGTATCACAATCAGACTCAATGCTAGAAGCTATTGAAATTGAAACCCCCGATGGAATTCGCAACATTTCCGCAAGCATTTTCATTGATGGAAGCTATGAGGGAGATTTAATGGCCATGGCCGGGGTTTCATATAGCATAGGGCGAGAGAGCCGTGAGACCTATCAGGAATCGTTGGCTCCAGAGACAGGAGATGATCAGTTACAAGGTTATAATTTCCGTTTTTGTGCCACTACAGTGAAGGAGAACCAAGCACCGGTAAAGGCTCCTGAAGGTTACCTAAGGGAAGATTTTCTCGATGTACTGCCGATTCTGGAATCAGGAGAGATTGAACAAGTTTTTGGCTATCCTTCCAAATGCTTGTTTAAAGCACAACTCCCTCCTTTACCCAACGGAAAATACGATATTAATGATGTTTCCAATGGGCTGGTACGTTTGTCAATGCCTGGATATAACCGTACCTGGCCAGAGGGAAATGCCGAAGAACGAAAACGCATTTTTGACGAGCATCTCAGATATAATGTAGGACTTCTTTATTTTTTACAAAACGATGAAGCTGTTCCTCAAACATTTCAGTCTCAAGCACGAGAATGGGGATGGTGTAAGGACGAATTTGAAGACAATGATCATTTACCCAGACAACTGTATATACGAGAAGCCCGGAGAATGAAGGGCAGGTACATATACACTCAAAAAGATGGAGCACACGCTCCAGGAGATGCAAGAGCCGTACTACACACTGATGCCATAGCTATGGCAGATTATGGAAATAATTGTCACGGTACATCGCATGAAGGTCCACTAATAGGTGGTACACATCGGGGAGAATTTTACAACGTCATTCCTCCCTATCAAATCCCATATGGAGTACTATTACCAAATGAGTATAATAACCTCTTGGTCCCTGTTGCAGTGTCTTCCTCCCATGTAGGATTTTGTGCACTAAGATTAGAACCTGTTTGGATGGCCCTGGGACAGGCATCAGGACAAGCAGCTTACTTAGCTCATACCTCCAACCTTCCTCTTCAACATATCAGTATTTCCCTGTTGCAGAAGAATCTTCACGAAACCCAGTCCGCGACTATCTATGTGAGCGATGTTTTACCAGGACATCCCAATTTTGTCGCCACACAATGGTGGGGAACTCAGGGAGGATTTCATGGACTCTTTCCCTATCGTGAAGGAGAGCAAAGAGGGGAAAATATTCATGGACAATATTATCAGGCCGCGCCATGGCATACAGCAGACCTGGATCTTACGCTGGACCCAACACTCAAACAGCGATGGCTGGGTCTGAGTGATTCACTAGGGATATCTTCTTCTGAGCTGGATCAAGCTGTAACACGAGGAGATTTTATTCAACTTGCCTATAGTAATGCTGTAGAAGGGGGCTTTTTTGATTAAATATAGCATTT
>CAZZEC010000093.1:0-9201 GCA_964652565.1 uncultured Bacteroidia bacterium | reverse complement strand
TATATAATAACTATGTCTCACCACCTACCTTTTATGATGGAATGATTTAAGGATTTATCATGTCCCCACACCCTGTTGAAAAAGCGCCACATGTTCATTGAGATACTACCTCCCCTAACACTTAATTTTCCTTAATAATCAGATTCCTATTCCTTTTTCATCTATTTTCCTCTAACTTTTGCACATGAAAGAACATACACATACTGGTGCCTACGCTGTCATATGGCATGAAGACAAAGTAGTTTTAATTCTCAAAAGCAAAGGGGCTTACGTTGGGAAATGGGATCTACCTGGAGGAAAAATCGAATCCGGTGAGAGTATCGAAGAAGCACTCATTCGCGAAGTAAAAGAAAAAACCAATTTAGATGTAGAAGATTATGAGTTATTAGGCATATACAGTAAGCGAACAATCCACAATCAAACTCCCAATCAATCTGAGGAAGAATTATTTCATATTGGTATCATCTACGAGGTGGGAGTTAAAACCAGAAAAAAGATTAAATCGATATATCGCGAAGATTCTTTAGGGGCCAAATGGTTCTCTGAAGCAGAATTGAAAGAGTTGCCGCTCACTCCTTTCGCTCAGCGATGCATCCACATGAAAGCAAAAAAACAATAGTCTGTGTTATTGTATAAATAAGCAGAAGTCACTATAAGGCCAACTGCCGTAATTGACATGCTCCTAGCCACAATCCAAGTTTTTTATTGGAGTAATTCACAAAAAGATCCTAGCTTAGGGAAGAACCTATATTTATTCTGTCATTTGTTACCCTCTATGTATCCATCATGAAATCAATTTATATTATACTCATCCTAGCCCTTCCCATCACCCCAATGAAGGCCCAGTCTCCCTATACATTTAATCCTGACCTGGAACCTCGTCTCACCCTGGGAACTTTGTTGCTAAACAGCGGAGTATCTATCATACAAAGAGATCTTAAGCCGCTAGAGATTGAAGAAATTATGACCTTTGATGCCAGTTCGGTCAATAGCTTTGACAGAATAGCGACGCAAAACTGGCGTCCCAAAGTATCGGATATAAGTGATGTCGTACTCGCTACGAGTGTAGTAATTCCCCTAACACTCGGCTTAGACAATGGAATCAGTGAGAATTACAATGATATCAGCCTTCTCTGGCTCCAAACACTCAGTATTAACTATTTAGTTACAAGCCTGACAAAAGTTATTTTTAAGCGTAAACGCCCATATACTTATCACCCCGATACAGAACTTAGACGAATTATCAATACACCTGAAAAAACACGCAGAAATGCGAGACTCTCTTTTTACTCTGGACATACTTCTACCGTAGCTTCTATGTCATTTATGTTTGCCCAGACGTATAATGATTTTTATCCAGATAAGTCTGCGAGATATGGCGTATGGGCTAGTGCGGCATTAGTACCTGCTGCCATGGGATTCATGCGCGTACACGCAGGGAAGCACTATCCCACAGACGTGATCGTAGGCTATATTCTTGGTGCCGCGGTTGGAATACTGGTGCCTAGGCTTCATAGGTGAGTGGGTGGATTAACTCAATAAGTGCGGAATTAATTCCGCACTTATTGAGTTAATGATATTGTCTATCCACTTATGTTATATAGCAATGTTAATATTCCTGAATGAGCACTTCCGAAGGGATGTTTAGACTGACGCTTAATTTCCTAATCATTTTCAAGGTAAGCTTCCTCTTCCGATTGAGTATTTCGCTTACCCTACTTCTATAACCCATAATTTCTGCGAGGTCCGTCTGAGTTAAGCCCATTTTTTCCATACGTTACACGGTTTTCGCATCAATCTTTTCATACTCAGCATGAGTCCCAATACATCGGATCCATATAATCTGGTAAGGGTAGTTGATCTTTACAATGAGTCGATAATGATTTCCTTTTATGTTGAAAACCATACGGTTCCCTTCAATGATACTAGCACTTGGGGATTCCCTTTTAAGTTCATGAGGAGGATGCCAGTTCGCCTTTAGCTTCCTAATACCAGGCTTCTAAGACAGATTTCGCGTCTCCATATTTTTCCCAAAATTCTCGTAGTGTTTTTTTAGAGACTACACGCATTTAGCCAATTTAAATACGACAAGATACAAAGCATGTTATCCATTTGGTAACACACATGATATCTTTTGTTGTGTATGATAATTGAGGAACATACTCCACAAAGTATTTGCATATCTCCACTGTTACCATGAGTACTATATATTTTTAGAGAATATATACTCCTTTATTAAGAATACGATTCCTATCACTGTTTATATCTCTTTACAATTTGGTAGGCCTGTTTCTACAAACATACCTCTCTATACGAATGCACCAGCAAGTCCCAGTTGAAATATGTCGTCACCTCGCTGCGCTCGGTGAGGTAAAGAAAAAAGGGGAAACCGATTGACGCACTTAGTACCGGCAAAGACGAAAACCCACGAGAATGCCTCGATCTGAAGGAGGGAAGAGGTAGTTGAGGCGATCGGAGACACGGGCGTAATCTGAATCGCTGAGCCACGAGCCCCCACGAACCACTTTATAGCTACCTTCACTGGGACCTGTGGGATTGGGAGCAGGTTGTTTTCCATATTGATCCACCAAATATTGATAATACTCCCTGTCGTACCAATCACGACACCACTCCAATACATTTCCCGACATGTCATATAAACCCAGAGCATTAGGACGTTTTAGACCCAGGAGTAAGGTCTCTTGGTGTGCATTATCTCTATACCACCCTCCTTCTTTGAGTGCATCTGAACCTGCATAGGTGTAATCCTGGTTTCTATGTTGATTACTGTTGCGATAGATCCCCCCTCGAGCTGCGTACTCCCACTGGGCTTCTGTGGGTAGCTTATAAGCTTCTATACCTGTGATTTCTCGTAGCTTTGGTAAAAATCTATTTGTGATGTCATTCCAGGATACCCCTTCTACGGGTCTATCAGGATGACGGAAAGCTATGCTTTTCGGATAAGCACCCATTACCTCATACCACAATTGTTGGGTTACCAGATACCTACATATTTCATAATCATCCAGTTGGACAGGATGGATAGGTTTTTCTGAACCATGCCCCTCTCCTCCCATCTCGAAGGTCCCTCCTTCCACACATACCATGTGTTGATCGAGGGTGGCAAGGTTAAGGGTATCGGGAAGTGTTAACATGTTTACCAATCTTGACATTTACCCTTGTACCAAGCCTCAAATATATGGTCCTGCTCTGGAAAGTCCTGTCCCACGATCATTTTAGCATCTTGGAAAGCATGTTGTATACTGGCTCCATCGATATAAGATTCATAAAAGGCTTTAGAAAAGGTTACAGCAGCCCGATCATCTACCAGATTTTGAGTACCTAGTACATACATATCTAACTCGGACAGCAACTTTGCTTGTCTGCTGGAGTAGCAGGCATTGAGAATTACTAACTGGGTGGTTCCTCTCACTCGTGAAAATAACTCAACCAAATTTTTATCGCTTAGAGGAATGGCTTGCTTGTTTCGATTCATAAGGTAAATACCCTCCCTCCCTCCATGACCTGAAAAATGTACGATATTGGGCAGAGGTTCATTTCTCAAGGCTCTTTGGAGCAACGCTAAGTCAACCGCCTCTTCTTTATCTTTAAACTTGAAGTTATCTCTCCATCTTCCCTGTCTGAAACTAGCCCTAAGTTCACTGTATTCCTGACCCGTTCGCATGCGACTTTTATCTTCGGGTGAGGCGGATAAGATCTGGATATAAGAGATACCGTCTGACGTATTATCTACGATAGACGTTTGGTCAACAATGGGAGGCCTCTCCATTTCTGGCTTATCTACCGAAACTTCGCTTATCTCTTCGGGTAGTAGCTCCTCTAACGGTGTATCTCTCAATAAAGCTAAGAGAGCATATGTGGCTTTACTCCGTTCTCTATTGTATTCCTGATAACTGAGGATATCTCGATTGCGATCATCATTCATGTCGGAAATCCTCCGAATAAGTGCTATTAGGTCATTCTTTTTTGCTAAATCTGCATTATATAGCATCATTCGAGCAGCCTCTTCCAAGCGACCCTCACTGATGAGTTGCTCTATCTCATTTAAGGGAGCATCGACTTGTGGCTGAGGCGCATTCTTCTTAAAGGGTTGTTTTTCTATCGTCTCTGCTCCTTGTATGAGTTCCTTTTCCCCTCTATAGGAAAAGTCAGATGCAGATTCTGTACCCGCAACCATCGATGAGAGAAATCGCCCCGAAGAACGTGCATCTTTGCTAAGTGCTTTGTACGAATAACCATCCTCTGAGTATGCAATAGTAGGAGACTCCTCCTGTAGTTCCTCCATCAACTGCTGCATGCGTAAGAGTAGCGCACTTCCCTTACCATTAGAGCTAATGAAAAGTTCGTTTTGTCTTCGCTCGACATAGAGGATCTCATTCCCTTCCCTGATACGTGTTCCACTTTGCCATAACAACCAGGGCATATCTGCCAGATATGCAGTACGTGCAATGATGCCTTCAATCACTTTCTCATGGAGGAAATCATAGGTAAACTTCCAGTACTGAGCCTGTGTAGCATCATGCACGAGTTCCTCCTCTTTCCTCTGCTCCCAAAAAGGGTGAGTCTGATCACTGAGTAACTTGGGGGCGACAAAGGTTCTTGCTTCAAAGGAAGAATATCTTTCCTGTGTCTCTACCTCGTAGCAGATATCGCAATCGATCATAAATCCCAGCAGTAGCTCATGTACTCCTTTGGGATATCTGGGTGACCAGACTGCATGAAGGTTCGCCCCTGTAAATTTTCCCCCTAACAATCTGATTTCATCCAAAAGGGGATTGGTACGATCAAACAAGGCATAGATCGCATCTATTACCCACTCCTGATCCAGGATGATCTGATCATCAAAGACTCCCCGCTTAAAATATACGACACCTGTCCTAAACAGCCAGGTCTCCAGTTCTTCGATGGGATGGATAACTCCCAACTCCTTTGCTACCTTTGTGTATTCATCCAGCGATAATTTTTTGGGGGTTTTATTAGCTTGTAAATTTCTGATATATTCACGTAGCTCAAACAGCGGCTCAGCTATCTCACGCTGGTTTTCATTGATGTTTTCAATGGAGGTGATAAGGGCTTTTTCCAGTTCGCGGTAACTGTTGTACCTATCAAGATCTGGATCAGACTCTACAAAGCAGGTAAAAAATCCTTTGTCAAAATAGGATGTATACCGCTCTTCAAGTCCTTGAATAAATGTGCGTGAACTGTCGATTTTGTCTTCGTCCTCATCACGGTTGGTTTGGGCTATGATGATAGGACTTCCCTTACCTAACTGCTTGGCATAGTCGAGCCAATAGCTCAAAGGATAATTTCGGTAGGATCGTTCGATCTTTCCCCCATTTTTTAACTTGATTGGATGCACCGTTCGCTCCTCAGACTCTGTCTCTAGTCGCCAGGCCAATATATACACCGCATCCTGCTGCATAAAGAGTCGATGGGTATTGTGATAAATATCCTGCCCCCCAAAATCCCAAAAATACAGGGAATATTTATTTTTAAGCATATACTTCTGAATGGTAATCCCGTGTGTGGAATCCCATTCTTTTTCAAACTCTTTATCTGTTAACCTCTTTAATATGCTTGTCTTGCCTGCTTTCCCGTTTCCAATGAGTAAGACTTTGTTTTCATTGTCTTTATGTAGTCCTTTTGCACGCTGCTCATAATATTTTCGGATCGTTTGCAGATTATTTTGGCGTTTCTCATCTACCAGCTTGGTTGATAGCGTTGCATCTTTGACAGGGTTTTCACCAAAGAATACTGCATCTAGTTTGGGAAAAAAGGTAGTAAAGGTCTCCCAAAATTGTTCATTCTTAATGGCCTCCATTCCCAGTGTAATACATTCCTCAGAGAAATTGGTACAAGCACACTTTCTCAACTGTAGTGTACTTAACTTGGGGAGATGGGATGCTATTTCAATCTGTGCTAGTTGTTCATTATGGTTTAAGTGTAAGTGTACCAATTCCGGAAAATCGCCTGGAAGTACAAACTGTTGAATAGCTGTATCCCGCAAAAGTAATACCTGAAGTTCTGTTAAGCCTCCATGAAATTCACAATCGGTTAATTGTTTATTGGCACTGAGATCTACATAATACAGGTTATGATAGGTATCGGGAAAACTAATGTTCGCGATATTGCTTTCAAACGCATCCAGCCGAGCCAGTTGCTTACAGGCGGGATGTAAGCCGAGTCGTTGGAGTTCGGGACACTCGTTGAGCGCCAGACAGACCACAGAGGCAAACTCCTCAGACAGATGAAAGCGCCTGAGCTGTGTCTTCCCCAAATTGAGGGATTTAATATCCTTAGTGTGAATCCCTTGCGCCTTGAGTTTCTCTATTTGCTCTGAGGAAACATTACAGTCGTATAAATTCAACCCCACAAGTTTACCTGCTTGATCAGAGAAGATACATTTGCTGTACATCGTCCCCATCATTTCTTCTTCGATGCTCATGACCTCCCTGTAGGAGTCTGGATATTTCTCTGGATTATTGAAAACAGCCTCGATATCTTCAATCAAAGTTAATTGAATCCCAAAGATATCATTGAGTAGGGGTAAGAGCGCTTTTGCGTTTGTCTGTAACATGGAAGATGATTGGCTTAAGTATTAGGAGGAAGTAGCGTCTGTTTGTTGGGCTTTTTGATAATTGTTAATAGAATCCTGAGTCCATTTAATCGTTACCTTAAAATGAGCTTCTCCTCCTATTTTGGTAATCACAGCTTTGGCCTCTCCATTGATTTTGACGCCCATCTCAAGTGTTACTTCCTCAGGACTGTCTGCAAACAGCCGAACATTTTGTAGCGTGTTATTGGCTATACTTCTGATAGGGGCTAATGCTTGGGCAAAAGCCTTGTGAACTTTTTTCACTTCGGGCGCACCTTCCGCTTGATCTCCCCTGTATCCAAACTCAGATGAAGTGTCGGATAATTCGAGTAAGATCGTTTCACCGTGATCTCCTTCTAAGGATAGGACTTTTTCTGACATATGATATGGGTTAGCTAATTGGATGATGTTTACAAAATATTATATTTAGCAGCTATTTCCAATCTAAGGTAGTTTTTTTGCAGTTAGATCATTTATTATACGACTGTCGAAGTTTCATTTACATGGTTTATAGTCATTTTTTTGCTCAATACTTTTGGGTAAAAATTCATCGTTAATATCATTCCACGAGACGCCTTCTACGGGTCTATCAGGATGACGAAAGGCAATCTCTTCAGGGTAAGCACCCATCACCTCATACCACAATTGTTGGGTTACGGGATACCTACACATTTCATAATCACCCAGTTGGACAGGATGGATAGGTTTTTCATTACTCCTGTGATCACCTCCCATCTCGAAGACGCCTCCTTTCACACATACCATATGTTGATCGAGGGTGGTCAGGTTAAGGGTATTAGGGACTTGGAGCATAATCTTGAGACAATAAAAGTGGACGGTCCTGATATTCCTTACGTACTAACCCGAACCATCCTCGATGTATTTGCCCAATAAGAGCAGGATTGACCTCGTACTTACCTGCATACGCTCGATATTTAGTAAAATACCAACTCTGATGCATGTTTTGACAAGTTCCGGCAAAGACGAAAACCCACGTTATTGTTTCGATTTGTAGGTTGGTAGTTGTTGTTGTTGCGATTGGAGACACGGGCGTTATTTGAATTGTTGTTCCACGAGCCCCCACGAACCACTACGTCTTTGATACAGGTTCAACCCTCGAAGGTGAAGATACCAAAAAGTATTATATATCAATCGGGCAGACTGACCAAATCGTACATGCCCTAACCAACTGTTGAGTCCAGTTACAATATCTTCATGAGCATATTGTTGATCATTAGACATCTTTTTAGCCAAGTAGCGACGATATCTTTTCGTTTTTTCTTTTAGTACATATCTATGATAAGGAAAGACGTTAAATCCCAAAAAAGGAACCCCCTGCTTACAAACGTAGAGTTGAGTCTTATGAGGATGTAGAATCAACCTTAATTGCATCAAATATCTACTGATCTCTCTATGAATTTCAACTAATTCTCTTTTTGACTTAGCAAAAACCACATAATCATCAACATACCTGATATATGCTCCTATCTTTAGCTTTTCAGTTATAAAGTGATCAAATCGATTTAAATATACATTTGCCCAAAATTGAGAGGTCAAATTTCCGATCGGTAATCCTCTTCTATAATCAAGAGGAGTCAATAGATTATCACCAGGAAAATATACAATGTGTTTTTCCTGGTCATTGGAGTAGTCAATGATCGTATCAATTAACCAAAGTGTATCTGGACAAGCAATTTTCCATCTTATTTCCTGTTTTAAAATAGCATGATCCAAACTTGGAAAAAATTTTCGAATATCACATTTTAGTACATAAGGATATTTTTTAGCATACTCCTGAAACCGCTCGATTGCTCTATGACTCCCTTTACCTACTCTATTGGCAAAAGAATTGTCAATAAAAGTTTTTTCAAAGATGGGTTCTATAATCTGACAAAGAGCGTGATGAACGACTCGATCTCTATAGGGTGCGGCACTGATCATTCGTGTTTTGGGGTCGTAAATGGTAAATCTCTTATAAATTCCCGGTTTATAGCACTTATTTTTCAATTCGGATTGTAGCAGTAATAGTTGATTTTCTAGATCAAAGTGAAAAAAGGTATTCTGAACTGTTTCAACTTTACCTTTCCTTGCTAATTTTGCTGCTCGATAAAGATTTTCAAAAGAGATAATCTGGCTGAAAAGATTTTTATACGTTTTCATGAGTACACAGACACAAAGTAAGGGATTAGTATTGCTAACCTACCATTTACTGGTTAAAAGCGTAGATACGATTAAACACATACCTAGAAAATATAAATTTACCATAGGAGATCGACTTATGAACCTCCAGGCAGATTTATTAGAAAAAATGATCGAAGTGCATTACGCTCCAAAAGAACAAAAGTTAGAAAAACTCAAACAAATCAATGTTTTGATTACCAAAATACGGTACTTTTTTCGACTAGGTCACGACATTGGATGCTATTCTGAGGGATATCTAGCTATATATGCTGAAAAGGTCGATGAAATAGGAAGACGGGTGGGAGGATGGATCAAAGCGTTGTCAAAATGATCCCATCCACAAAAATTTGTCACCTCGCTGCGCTCGGTGAGGTAAAGAAAAAAGGGGAAACCGATTGACGCAC